>NZ_CP111071.1 GCF_026250525.1 Chondrinema litorale | reverse complement strand
TTAGCCTAGAATATAGAGAATTAATAAAGTCGGTATTTTTTATTATTTTATAACTATGGATAGAATAACAAAAGATACCGACATTAGAGAATATAGGAGAAAGTTAGTGATTCGCCTATCAAAGAGAGGACTCAAACAACAAAGTATTGCAGAGGTACTTGACTGTAGTCAAGGCTTAGTTAGTCAAGTTCTTTCCGCTTATGAGCAAACTGGTATTTCTGGTATCAAAAAGAAAAAATATCCAGGAGCTAGCCCAAAACTTACCATAGCTCAACAGAAAGAACTCAAAGCTCATTTAGTCAGAGGGGCTACTAAAGCTGGTTTTCCTACCCAAGGCTGAACAAGAAAAAGAGTTTTTTGTCAAATAAAACAACTCTTTGGTGTTGAGTATAGCCTTCAACATATTGGCACACTGTTACATCAATGGGGTTTTAGCTACCGCAAGCCTCCAAAGAAAGAACCCAGAAAAAATCCTGAACTTGTAAAAAAGTGGAAAAAACAAAGATTGCCTAATTTACTGAAAACGGCTAAAAAAGAAGGCAGAAAGGTCTATTATGGAGATGAAGCATCTTTTTTCGTTACACCAAAATTGCAAAAATGTTTTTTACCTCAAGCCAATCCCTTTCCTGTTGAGATATGGTCAAAATCTTTTGAGCATATCTTTGTTTGTTCAGCCATCAGTAGTGAGGGAGATTTTACTTATACCACCAGTAAACAGCCTTACAGAGGGGAAGATATTGTCTCATTCTTAGAACAGCTATTAGCAGATGAACCAAATCCCATTACTTTAATTTGGGATCAAGCAAGTGTTCATGATTGCAAAGCAGTACATCAGTTATTAGAAAAGTTACCAAGAGGAAGACTTAAATTGGTGAAACAACCTGCATATAGCCCAGAAGTAAATCCGGATGAACATGTATGGGCGTATATCAAAAATATTGATTTGAAAAATCTTGCCTTCAAATCACTGACTGATTTGAAGGACAAGTTGATAGATATATTAGAGGATTTCTCAAATAGAAAACAACTCATTAGAAATTTCTTTCTTGACCAAAATGTAGCCTTTTATTAATTTTCTATTTGCTACCCTATAAGTAAAATACAATGAAAGTAAGAAAACAAGCAGTTTATATATTGATATTAACGATTAAGTTTCATTGCGCGTTAGTAGCAAAATTTTTCTTTTTGTAAAATTAGTATATAATGATAATTCAATACAATGTTTGTATATAAATACATTTAAATTAATTTTGATTCTATATAAAAACATTATGAAATCAAGAAAAGCTAAATTATTTCCTAAAGAAAAGAAAATACTTGAGCAAGTTGGTGAAAATATAAAGTTAGCAAGACTAAGGCGTAGACTTACTACAGAACAAGTGTCTAAAAGAGCAAACATTGGGCGTTCAACGCTTTGGCATGTTGAAAAAGGAAGCGAACATATAAGTATAGGTACTTTTATTCAGGTTTTATCAGTATTAGGTTTAGCTGAAGATTTTAAGAGTCTTGCTTTGGATGATATTTTAGGCCGAAAGTTACAAGATGCAAAACTTGTGATGAGTAAACGAGCTCAAAAAAAAAATAAGGAATGAAAGAAATTATAGTATACGCTGATTGGGATGAATTTTCTCTTCCAACAAAAATGGGCTTATTAAAAGCTGAATTATCAAGAGGTGAAGAAATTTTTTCTTTCGAATATGATAGCCAATGGTTAGTAAGTGGAAAAGCACAAATATTAGATCCAGAATTACAATTCTTTTCTGGCCCACAATATTTAAATAATGACAAACCAAATTTTGGGCTTTTTTTAGATTCTTCACCCGATAGGTGGGGAAGAACTTTAATGGAAAGAAGAGAAATTATACGATCTAAATCTTTGGGAGAACAAAGGTTTAGATTAATGGAATCGGATTTTTTATTAGGAGTCAATGATGAAACCCGAATGGGAGCTTTGAGATTTAAACTACAAGAAAGTGGGGATTTTTTATCAAATGAAACTTTAGAAACGCCTCCTTTCACAAGTATAAGAGAATTGGAAGCTGCTAGTCTAAAAACAGAGTCTGATGATTTTTTTAATGATAAAGACGCTCAAAAATGGCTATCATTATTAATGGCTCCTGGATCTTCTTTAGGTGGAGCTAGGCCAAAAGCAAATGTGAAAGATACTGATAATCATTTGTGGATAGCTAAATTTCCAAGTAAAAATGATGATAAAGATAGTGGAGCTTGGGAGTTTATTGCTCATCAAATGGCTAAAAACCTTGGCATTACTGTCGCAAAATCTGATGCAAGAGTTTTTTCTCAGAAACGCCATACTTTTTTAACAAAAAGATTTGATAGAACAAACCAAAATAGACGAATACATTTTGCATCTGCAATGACTTTATTAGGTTATAAAGATGGTGATAACTACAAGGATGGAATAAGTTATTTAGATATTGTAGAGATTATTGAAAGATATGGTTCAGACCCAGATAATGATATAAGAGAGTTATGGAAAAGGATTGTTTTTTCTGTTGCTATATCTAATACGGATGATCATCTTAGAAATCATGGTTTTTTGCTTAATGAAAGAGGATGGAAGCTATCACCAGCTTATGATATAAACCCAATAGAAAAAGGCTCGGGATTAAGCTTAAATATATCTGAAGATGATAATAGTCTTGATTTTGATCTGTGTATGAATGTAGCCGATTATTTTAGATTAAAAAAAGATGAAGCTAATAGTATTATAAAAGAAACTAAAAATGTTGTAAGTGGATGGAAAAATATGGCTGATAAAATGAAAATACCTAATGCAGAACAAACAATAATGGAATCTGCATTTAATGGAAATTAATCTATATTCTTTATATTAAGAGAAAATTGAAAACTAACAGAGTAATACTCTCTTACAATAAATGCCCTTTAAAATCATATTTCCTCTTAATATGTAGAAAAGGGAATATTTCTGAATATGAGAGTTTATTAAGGCAAGATAAGATAACTGTTATAAGAAATTTATCTCTAAACTAGAAATACCTCCCAAACCTTTCTCAAACATAAGTAATTCTCTTAAAGAAGATGTTTTTTTAGCAATGTAAGTATTACTAAAATGAAACCCTAGCTAATATTGATTTATTAAGTAAAAGAGGGAAGGATATCATACCAATTATTTTTACCTCTTATGATGATGCATCAAAACAAGAAAGATTAGAACTAAACTGGATAAAGTATGTTCTTCAAGAGGAATAAGACACTTGGCAAAACAAATGACGATTTCTGGTTTTTTACACGAAAGCCATGTACCAACTTATTTAACACTTTTAAGTATTATGTAGACGTGTAGATTTACGAATAGATCATTTTTTTATTTTCACAAGAAATAAAGTTACTTAACTTTTAAAAAAGAAAGCGCAATATATTATGTATCATAATCTCCCATTATGTTAATGTTTTAGCTTCTTTGGCTCTTGACAGGATGGTCGTAATTCTTCGGTGATATTCACTACCATCGGCAGAATCTCAGTAGTGGTTTTCGGAGAGATAGTGCCAAAGATTGTTCTTTCTTTGCCGTGTATGGCGGGATTTTATCGAAGTTTGGTCATAGGCGGAATTTCTTTTGGCTCAGCCTCTAACAACAATGGATTTTTTAGTGTACGTTTTTTGGAAATCACGCAATCGCAAATACAGGATGTTAACTGTGATATTGGAATTTTAAATATTAGGATAGAGTATGGGATTCTGTAAGGCTATAATAAGGACATATATGACAGATTCCCTGTTGAATTGGTAGATATTTCCAGAGAGATTAAAAGGCGGCAAATTTTTTGGGATTGGGTCTCAGGTATTTTTATTGTCCGTCATGGGAAAAGTAAAGAGGGCGAAGACCTGTCTGGATATTTTGAATTCAAGGCATCTGAGATTACTTACTTGAGACTGAAAAAAGGGATATTATTGGAGAAATATACAGTTCCCACAGATTTTGACCTTGATGATATGCCTGAAAATGTAGAAGAAGGATTAAAGAAAATATTGGATGAATTAAAATAACCTTGCTTAAGATAAGATTCATGAATTATGAGTGTTGAACTTATTTATAGAACCCCATATAACTACTTTGATAATAAATTTCATAAAAGCTTCCCAGAGGCCGAAACAGTATTGGAGTGGTTTCAGAACTTATGGAAGTTCTATGATGAAGACCCACATCAATTTTATGAGAATGTAAGCGATTACATAGGAATCAGGATTTATGGATTCTGGGGGCCATTTAGGATATATGATGAAGAATTTGATATATCTTCTAACCCGTCACCTCCTAATGATTTTGCCAGTTTAAAAGAGTATTTAAACAATGGATATTGTAATGTAATCGATATGGGTGAAAATGAAAATTTTATCCAGGTACTGACAGATGATGATGAACTTGAACTTGCTTATTATATTTTTGATAGTTCTTATATGAAAGAGAATCCAATCTCAGTTGATTATCTACTTAAGCAAGATTATTCACTACCATTGTCCTTTTCCACAGATACGGATAGGTCAGGGATTGATTGGAAATATCGGACAATCGAAACGAACAGAGGAAAAAAAAGCAAGGTATACTTTTTACGCTCTAATACTAGTGGTGGTGATAATTTATCATCAGCGGAAAACTCTGTTGTATTATATAACGGTATAAGACTACCAGAACTATATGATTTTGTACTCGACGAGTATGATGATGATCTAGAGATTTTAAGGTTATTTGCCCAGGGCTCTTTAGAACAAACGATTAATAAAATCGTAAGATTTAAAAAATATTGGGTTTTGATTTATAGAGAGTTCTATGAAAAATTTTCATATGATGATTTTAATGAAATGACACCAAAAGAAGGGTCTTCATATGTAATGCAGTTGGTCGACAATGCTGAAGAAAAAATCATTGACAGACACTTTACTGAATTTAAACCAAGTAGCAAATCCAAATACCAATTTTCAGATCATTTTATACAGTTTAGTTTGAATACTGATTCATGGGGAACTATCCCGTTAATAGGTACATCTCCAGCAGATTTATATGATAATTTTATAATATTTGATGACCTATGGGCATCAAAAAATGAAATACTGGCAAAATCTCTGATAAATTTCTTTAAGGGTTGGAAAGTTTTAAAATAAAAACTCAATAAGTCCCTCTATTTGTGATTGCCAAATTTTCAAAATCTCGCATATTTTTAGGCTTCCATAATTTTCTTTCAACTTGTATAAAATTTGGTTTGAACCTATTTTTATAAGATATACTGGCAAAAAAAGAAAATGTAAAATTATCTTTGCACCCAAAGTGTAGCTTTTAGTAAGTTGTATTCTAGGTAACACTTTGGACGCAGGACAAAACACTGTCAATCTAGCAATTTGGGAGAGATTGTTTTTGTAAACATAATCGGAGATTATGCGGCTTTTAGTGCCAACTGATTATAGCTAATAAAATTAGAAATGCTAAAAGTAATAAGCGAATTATTACAGTCTGTCTTTTATTATTCTTAATAGCTTTATCATATTCCTCTTTTCCATCCTCAATTTGTTTATCGAGTTCTTTTCTTATTGGCCCACATGATAAATCTGTATCATTAGATATAAGATTTTCAAGCCTATTTTTATTGCTTTCATAAAATAGATTGATTGCTTCTTTCACTTTGCTGATTGAAAATCCATCATTATCTGCTATAAAATAATCTGGGTTTTTATCTGATAAATTTTCCTGATTATAAACAAGTGAAAAAATATTGAAGTCCCAAGATTGTATATACAATGCTGATTCATCGTCATTAGATATCTTAATAGAATCAGGTGAATGTTCTATTTCACCTCTATCCTTTAATTCAGTCTCCATTTTGGAAATAATATCTGACCAATTATAACCTTCAATATATTCTATTACTTCTTTTTCATTTAATACATAATTACTTTTTTCTATATCATCATAGGAGCTAACTATAACTCTAAATTTTTTCATATTTCAACTTATTGTCGTTTTAGTTAGACAGTTATAATACTTGTTTAGTCTAGAACATGCTGCTTAATTTACACCTAAATATAGCCAAAATATAGGGTATTTTCTACTTGACATAATTGGGGATTATCTTCCCCTTGATAGCGAAGGGGTCAATTCAACCTTAGGTATTACAAGTTTTTTTCTATTAGTTTCTAATTCTATATTTTCTATTAGAAGTTTTTCATCTTTTAAAATCTTATCTATAAAATCTTCATCATCAAAGTAATCCCGATCTAGCTCAATCGCAATAGAACGGAATAGGATCCTTTCATTACTTTTAGGCTTAACAATGAAATCATCTGATCTTATGAATTGAGTTTTATTACGTATGGCAAACTTTCCTCCATAATCTATTTTATTAGATATTATCTTAAGCTTATGTGGATAAAATGTGATATTACTTTTACTTTTATTTTTGATGTATAGCTGTACGTTTAAATTTGCTTCTGTTACATAATATATGTGTGCCTGAAAAATCAAAGAGATACTGTCTTCCAGAAAGAAATATTCATTTTTTTTTATGTTACTGTCTTCTTCTTTTTCTGGTATAAGATCATATCTAAAGGGCTTGTCACATTGGGCACATAATGATAACATACTTACCCAACAGATGACAATATACATATTTGTCGTTTTCTTACCTTTCCTGAACATTACTATATATCTACTTAAAAGGGGTTTGTTTTTTACTACCAAATTTGATCAAAGCATTGAGAACATCCGTTGGAACGTTTTGTTCAGGATCGTTGGGTCTTTGACATACTTACCAATACCGATAGCCTTTCCCCACTCCTGTTCCTTCAGGTAGTCAGCGAACAGCTTCCTTGCTTTCATAATACTATCTATGCTCCCACGGTTTATATCGTTACTCAACCGCTGTTGATTTCTCAATACTTTCCCGAGTTGTTCTTCCAGTTCGTATACCGTGTTGAGTGCCCCTGCATTGCTCTTGAATTCGTTATAGCCAACTGCCATCTGGTCAAGTATGGGGTCCAACTTGGTCTTCTCTTGCTGTTTTATAAAACCTATTACACGGTTGTTCTCCTTGCGGAGTTCCTTGATAGCCTCCTTCAAGTTGGTGTTTGCCTCGTCACTGGGGTCTATCCCAGTACGGTAAAAGTAGTCCACCATCTGGGCTGTAAAGTCCTTGATGGTGATGTTCTTTTTCTTGCAGATATCTACTAGTTTAGCATGTGTGTCCAGTTCCAAGGGGACTGCCTTTTTGCTTGCCATGGGATGTTCCTTTTGGTAAATAAATTAATTATTAAATTAATTATTATCTCCTCTAATTGAAACATAGTGCAGCTTTTTTATAAATAATTAATCATTGATTAATTATTTATTTGACCTAAGAGGTCAAAATACCCCGTAGGGCAAGCGAGAACGAATCTCTTTCATACGGAGTTTGAAAAGTGGCGTTCCCGCTTGCTATCTCTTGAGAGATACGAGGACAATTAGTAGCTTACGCAGTTTGCTGCTTTTTGTACTTGTAGCTCTCATTATTTAACCTGTCAATTTTGACTCCTTTTCTATTTTACTCTTAACATAGAAAAAAGATGAATTTTTTATTCCCCCACTTGTCTATTTCCTCTTTCCATTTTTCCAAAATACCTAATTTTTTAGCGGTTTCAAATGATTTATTAAGTGTAGTAACAATGCGTCCGTGGTGTCTGGATTCTTTGTATCGCTCCATGTTTAGGAGCTCAATTAGCTTCGATTCAGTATAACTTACTGTTGATTCTTTAGCATAATGCTTTGCTCTGTAAATGGTTTTAATGAAAAGTTCTATACTTGGATTTTGCCTACCTGTATTGATTTTTCTGATACGAGTATTTATATCTGATGGAAGATTAAAGTAGGTATTATTATCTGTTTTTTCGAAATTACAGAACATACCATTAACTGTGAGTTTTACAGTTTCTTTATCTGATAAGCCTTTCTTTTTCTCATATTCATAAACTCTTACCAGTTGCTTAATCTGCATGGTTTCTTTCTTATCAGTATTAGTCAATATAAAGAAATGCTTAAAGTGAAGATTGATAAGTGAATCACGGATAAATCCTTTCTGCTTTACATCAAACCTCCCGTATTTGGTTTTAGATAAACCTGCATATTCATACAACTCCTTTAGGTTAATTTCAAAATAGGCTTCATCCAGTTTTTCTATAAAAGTAAGTTTACCTTCTGCTTTGGCTTTTTGGGCAAGTGCTACTGTAGCTGTAAGGATTCTAATATCAGTAGTATTGAGTTCTTTAGTTACTTTCGATTTTACGTTGTCTGGGAGCTTATTTAAAAGGTTTTTAGGGAAATCTATAGTAAATATACTATCAGGTGTTTTATTTATCTCTAAAACCTTGTGAATAGCTAGATTGGCTTCTTGTAAGTACTTATTAGCTTCATCATCTTTAATAGACTGTCCTATTTCAATTTTATAAAGCTTATTAGGGTAATAAATAACATTCCGATCTGGATTTTGCATCTTCTTTTATTTAACTATTCTATGACTTAAGGTAATATAGATTTCTGGCGCAGTTTGGTATGGACTTCTGGCGCAGTTTGGTATGGACTTCTGGCGCAGTTGGTATGGACTTCTGGCGCAGTTGGTATGGACTTCTGGCGCAGTTGGTATGGACTTCTGGCGCAGTGCCCTCTTGTAAGTATCTCATAGTCAGTAAATTATACCCTGTTTTTTTCCTATATAATATATATAAATTATATAATTTATATATAGCTCGAATTTTTGATTTGAAAATTCGGCTATAAGCTATTTCTTATTGTTCTTATACCAATCGATATAGTTCTGTAAAACGATGTGAACTAGTTGCCCAGGGAATGCCACTTTTTCCTTATCTGCAATTTCTTCCATTTGCTCCAGTATTTCTGTTCGCATTCTAAAAGGTGAGTATTTACTATTTCGCTTATTCCGCTTCTTTTTTGCTTTAATAACTTTTGGAGTAGGCATAGTGCTGTTATCAGATTCATTCTGCATATCGAGCATATCATCAACATCTCCAAAAGTTGGCATGTTCGTACCTATTAAATTATCAAAGTCACTATCAACTGTTTTTTTCTTGCTCATATCACATTAATTTTTGTTCTACCTCTTTCATGTAATTATTAAATTCATCTGCTGTGTTACCCAATACTATTGTTTCGGCTGTAGACAGATTTCTATCATATCTAATTCTGTAGCTTAAACCATTGTTAAAAAGTTGTAAGCCCCCAACACCTTGCAGTTTCTGGATTAAAGTACTTTCAATGGTATTATCCATTTTATTTGGAATACCGAAAATCTGAAAATCGAAACCCTGTTTCTGTCTAAGCTCTTGAATCTTTGGAAGTACTTTTAAAAATTTAACTGTACTTGCAATGTCTGTTCGTCTTGGCACTATTGGTATGCAAACTATATCAGATAAAAGAATGCTATTGTAAATTTCCTCACCGCCCATTTTGCCGGGTACATCAACTATGATGTAGTGATACTTTTTACCTACTTCGAATAGTAAGTTTCTGTAATCATTTTTACTCTTAGTAGCCCAGTTAAAATACAATACATCATATCGTGTATTTTCCTTATTGCGGTTGTAAATATCTATTACACTTTGCTGAGGATCTCCATCTATCAAAAGTACTTTTTTACCATATCTATTGGCAATTGCTGTACTTGTTAGCACTGATAATGTGCTCTTTCCGCTTCCACCCTTTTGGGTTGCAAATGATATTATTTTGGTCATGTTTTTAATGTATACGGTATAATATTATACATACTAATTAAGAAAAACAATTATGATACATAATTTATTTATTATCAGTAATTTACAATGTATACACTATACATAATATACTAAGTATATGATATATCAAAATTAACATCTATATTTGATTTGATTATTTATTGAAATAGATATGGAACTTATAAAAATATATAATGGTGCTACAGTCTCTGCTAGAGAGTTATACCAATATTTAGAACTTAATAAAGCGCACTGGAAAAGATGGTATACAAAAAATATAACACAGAATCCTTATGCTATCGAAAATGAAGATTGGGAGGGGTTCACCATCATGGTGAACGGTAATAAAACAATGGATTTTGCTATTACATTAGACTTTGCTAAGAAGTTAGCAATGCTTACCAGATCAAAAAAGGGAGAGGAAATTAGAGAGTATTTTATTAGATGCGAAAAAACTCTAACAGAACTCAAACAAAATAAAAGATTTGAGGCCTTCCTAAAATTAGAAAACACTAAGGATAAATTAAGATCAAACATCGAAGGTATAGGTGGCACTTATGATGATTACCTTCAAATAGATTTAGCAGGAAGACGGGTGTTATTTAATGGTGAACCAGTAGCAGATGCAGAACTTCCTACACTTTTAATTAAGGGAAGAGACTTTGCAACAGAAATAACAAATAGCCAATTAGACAAAGAAAATCATGCTCTTGATGAAGTTGGGCAATTAAATAAAGATAATCACTCATCTATCAGAGAAACACTATTGAGTAAAGGACTAAAGCCAGAAGATTTACCTACAGAGGATAGGATTAAAAAATTGGGGGAGTAAACTTACTTTCATTGTATTTTACTT
>NZ_CP111070.1 GCF_026250525.1 Chondrinema litorale | reverse complement strand
TATACAGACATCTCTCCCTTTAGGTTTGTGGTATATAATTTTTCTTAGATTTAAAAAGTAAACTGATAGGGTGAATCATCATTTCTCCTGGGATTCCATTGTTGATGAAGGCCCACCAATCGATTCGATCCCTATCAGTAATTTTTAGGAGCAGGTTTCAGATAGAAATTTGGGAATCCTTAAAGATCGTCCCATTCCATTAAAGGGTTTGAAAAAAGCTCCATTTACAAAAAACACTTTAAAGATATGAAAATCATGCATTCTGTAGGAATTGATGTAAGCAAGAAATCCTTTGATGTCTCTATTTCAAAAGAAGGACATCTGTTTTATCTAGGCAGTTACACGAATAGTAAAAAAGATATTGTTGTTTTCATAAAAGACATGAAAGGTCAGGGACTCTTGCCTAAAAATACTTTATTATGTATAGAACATACTGGGATATACACACAGCTACTACTAGAGATACTCTATGGTAAAAAATGGCAGGTATGGCTTGAACAGCCGATCAACATTAAAAAGTCTTTGGGTAATCGTAGAGGCAAAAATGACAGGATAGATTCACTACGTATTGCTGAGTATGCCCAAAGGTTTCAAGATAAGGCCATTCTATGGCGAGCTCCCAGAAAACAGATGGTTAAGCTCAGACAATTGGTTTCTGTAAGAGCCAGACTACTCAAAGCAAAACAGATGATATCAGTACCAGCTACTGAACTGTGCTCTATATTAGACAAGGATACCAAAGCTATCAATACCAAAGTGATACAAGAACTGGCAAACCAGATAAAAAAGGTAGAAGCAATGATAGATGCTCTCATAAAGGATGATGGTAATCTAAAGAGGCTACATGATATTATTGTCTCTGTGGCTGGTGTCGGAAAGGTTACCTCATGGCAAATGCTGGTATACACCAATGAATTCAAGGATTTTGACAATGCTAAAAAATTCGCTTGCTACTGTGGAGTTGTCCCATTCGAGCATAGTTCAGGAAGTAGTATCTATACAAAACCAAGAGTCAGCAATCAGGCCAATAAGAAAATGAAGGAACTTCTACATATGTCTGCCTTATCTGCTACACAGATGAAAGGTGAACTCAATGATTATTATCTAAAAAAGGTAGGAGAAGGAAAGAAAAAAATGTTGGTATTGAATAACATCAGGAACAAGCTCATTCATCGGATATTCAAGTGCATCAAAGAAGACAGGAAATATGAAAAAAATTATAGGTTTATACTTGTTTGAACCATAGAAATCGATTGCCTGCCCCCCTATATATTTTTAATATATTTTGGGGTAAGCAATCAGGCTATTAAACAGCGTTTTAAAGGTTAATTTATACCTTTAAGAGTATATTTAAATACATAAAACCAATGTAGTAAACCTATGTATATTTTCGATTATAGTCAATGTATATTTTTCAACAAGATTATGCTCTCAGACGCCTATAGCACATATTTTTAATATATTATTTCTATAATTTATAATATATTTTTGGTTGAAAATAAGCATTAAAAATGCTTCTTGATTATGATTCCTTTTTGAAATTATATTTTCGAATATATTCTGAAAATACTTTACCTAATAAAAAGTGCCTACAGATGATCTAATGGCCGTTTTTATATATATTTTCTTGTATATTTTTGTGTATAATTTCTTTTGAAATATGGTAGACTATTTATACAAACTTGTGAAGGTTAAGCAAATAGTAAATCACTAAATATAATGCTTGAAAGTAGTCATGAATAAAATCACTCATCATGATCGGTAATTGAAATATTCAATATGATAGAAAGTAACAACTGTAAATCATAAAGTGTGACACTTGATTTTAGTTAAAAACATTCATTATCTAGTCCTATCTGTTATTTTATAAAATCAATGGAAAAATACGCAACATAAAGTGCAACACTTTGTGTTGCACTATTAATCCATAATTATCTGGTTATAAGCTAATTATGGATTTACTATCATGCACTGCGTGATACCATCTTGCTTACATTTTTTCTAAAAATATAACTCCTTATGAATAAGGCTATTTATGATCAATATCTAAGAAGTATTGAAAGGGTATATTGTGAAAAAATTCATTAAAAAATGAATTAAAAGCGGGTATATGAGATGCTCAAAGCCATTTTTAATAAAAAAATGAATTCACAATGAATTTTTTTATTTTCCTGTAAGGGAAAATACCCCGTAGGGCAAGCGAGAACGCCATCTTTTTTATGCATAGCTTAAAAAGTGGTGTTCCCGCTTGCTATCACTAGCGTAGATACGTGTGTGGGCAAAATGGGGACTTTTCTCCTTGTGAAACTTGGAGAATTGTATGTATTTAGATTAGTATTTTTTCTAAAAGAAATATCTATCAAGAGTTAATAAAATGTACGCTGAATATAATAGGTTAAAATACTTCCATATACTAGTAAATAAGCCTTTTTAAGAGATTATACACAACTTGTACTCAAGTTCTTAGTGAAACTTAAAAAAAAGCTTTAAAACTGATGATATTAGCTGTAATCTTAATTCTTCAACTCAGTTTGTTTTTACTCATTAGCATTAAAAAAATCAGCTTAAGTTAAGTATGGAGTCTACAAGTATAAATGTTTTCACATTTGCGAATTTCTAATAGGAAATTGAATAGTAAATAAAAACATCTCCCTCTATTTCTGTATTTCCTTATTTCTTATATTTAAAAGTATTTAAAGATTGTAAAGTACTAATAATCAAATGCTTACAAAGGGGTATTACGACATATATAGTACTAACTGCGACATATATAGTACTTCATTACGACATATATAGTACTAGTTACGACAAATATAGTACTTCATTACGACATATATAGTACTAGTTACGACAAATATAGTACCTTATTACGACACATTTAGTACTGCTATAAAATAGCCAAATTTAGGTATATTTTATGACATATATATTGCTAAAATATGTTCATATACAACTCATGAGGCGATAGTATGCGTTTACTATTACGACATATATAGTACTGCGGTAAAAGAAAGATCAAAATCACTTACGACATTTTTTTTTATATGTCGTAAATAATTTCCATCTTCACATATGAAGATAAATGAACTACATATTGCCAAGTTTTCAGAGAATTCAACTATAGCTATTGCCAATTCTTTAATTTATAAACCGCTAAATTTGACACTTAATGAGGCGAGATTATTCTTCATGCTTATATCTCAAATAGAGAATGATGATGAAGAATTTAAAACTTATAAGATATTTGTTCGTGATATCATTAACATAGTCAAGCCAAAGTCTGAGAAGAATATGTATGCACAGGTGAAGAGTGATATGATCAGCTTAGAGAACAAAAAGATAGATTATTCAGATGGTAATAAGTTTGCACCTATCAGACTATTAGTGGAGCCTGTTTATCATGAAAGAGAAGGTTATATAACTGCGCGTATTCATCACTTACTAAAGCCAGAGTTATTAAAACTCAAAAGAGAATTCACTGTAGGTTTGCTATGTGAAATGCTACGCTTTAAATCAATCAATACTCAACGTATTTATTTGCTGATTAGACAATACCAAAATGCAAAGACCAAGGTAAATAGAGTGGATGTAGAAGAGTTGAAAAAAATATTAAATCTATCAGATAAATATCCGCGGTATAATGATTTTAAAAAGAGGGTGATTTCACCATCCTTAGAGGAAATTAATGAAACAGGTTTGAAAGTTAAGTTAAAAGAGCATCGTAAAGGCAGAAGTGTTGTTAAGGTAGATTTTATTATAGTTGATAATAAAGCGATAGAATTAGATACTCCCTCTGAAATGATCTTATCGATAGAAGATAAAAAAAATATAGACGAAAAACTAACACGCTTGCAAGCTAGGTTGAATGAGTTGGGCTTATCTCCAAAAGTTATTGATCAATTGATTTTAATGCCTGATATTAAAGATAATAAAGAAGTTTGGTCAACTATCAATGATATAAAAATGAAGAAAAGAGATGGGAAAATATCAGGTAGTATTTCTGCTTATGCCACACGTACATTTATGAATATGTTCGATTTAGCTTCATAAAAAACTTATTTAATGATAATAGTTTTAAGTCCCCTTCCTATCCTAATTTAGGTGTTTGGTGCTGTTGGTGGGGACTTATGGCGTAAATAGTTGATTTTCTATTGTCGCTTATTCTTCTTTAGAATCTTTTCCTAATAATTTTCTTATATCTTCCTCTCGTTTCAATTGTTCTGGTAAGATGCCTGTATTTAACTCCATAATACTTCGCACATCCAAATGATTTCTTTTATTCAATTCTTCAATCGAAGAAACTTCTTCCAAACCTTTCTTAAAGCCTTCATTGGTCATTTCTGTAGCGAAATCCCTTCCTTTTAAAAACAAGATAGGTAATTCTTCATCTGGAATTAACTGACCATTAAAAAATACTTTCCTACCTTCTTCATCAATTTGGATGTAGTCTGCTTCTGTACCCCCAATATTTTCGATGTTTTGCAGAAGCTTCTCTTTTGTTGTTTCTAGTTTTAAAAATGCTTCTAACCTCTTGTTTGCAGTTAATGCTAATAAAGTTTTTTCACATTGAATGAAGTAATCACGGGCTTGATCTCCTCTTGGAGTTTTAGCCATCATGGCTAATTTCTTAGCTGTATCAATAGTGAGGAAATATTCCTTACTTGGGCGACCTCCAGTACTTTTACGCAGATTTGCGTAAAAGTCAATATCTTCTTTAAAGTGCTTAAGAATAGATCTTCTCACCCAATCATTAAAAGGTGTTTTAATTTCTAGAAACTGCCATAATTCTCTAGCATCAATTACATTTCCCTGATATATCTTAACAAGCTCCATTCTTCAGTTTTTTTATTTAAATAATTACACAGTTGTAGTATGTATATTATGTATACATGTATATATAATTTATTTATTTTCTTTATACCAATCAACATAATTTTGCAGTATTCTATGCACCAGTTGACCTGTGAAGGGGATTTTTTCTTTTCTTGCAATTTTATCCATCTCGCTCAAAATATCTGTTCTCATACGAAAAGAGCTGTACTTTCCTGAACTTCTTTTTGTTCTTTTTAGATCTGAAAATTCAGGTGCAGGAAGTGAATTACTATTTGATTGATTAATTAAATCTGTATCGCCTTTATCCGGAATAAGATCATCAAACATAGATTCGGTTTTATCTTTTTTGCTAGCCATTGTATAGTATTTTAGTTATAAACTCGTGGAAGTAATCGTTAAATTCATCTTTTACATTATCAGCAGTGATAGTGTTTACAGTGCTTATGTTTCTACCATAGCGAATTTTGTTTGATAAACCACTACCGAATAATTGTACACCTCCAACTCCATTTATTTTATCTATATAGTTGGTTTCTTTTGTATTATCCATCTTATTCGGAATGCCAAAAACTTTGAAATCTCTTCCAGTTTTTTTTCTTTTTTCTGCAATGGTTGGAAGTGTTTTTAAAAAGTCTATGGTACTACTGATGTCAAATACTCTGGGTACAATGGGAACACAAACTATATCTGAGAATAAGATGCTATAAAATATCTCTTCACCTCCCATAGTACCAGGAACATCGACTATGATTATATCATACTTCTGAATACTTTCAGATAAGAGTTTTTGATAGTCTTTTTCATCAAGCCTTCTCCAATTAAAGAAGATCATATCATAGCTTTTACCATTATCTTTTTCACGATTGTGTAAACCGGAAATAGTTTGCTGTGGATCTGCATCAATAACAAGAACTTTGTTATTAGTCCGATTATTAATTGCTGTTGCTGTTAGTACAGAAAGGGTTGATTTCCCTGAACCTCCCTTTTGTGTTGCGAATGAAATTATTTTAGACATGTATAATTTGTACAATATGTATACATATATACAGTAAGTAAATTAATAAAACAAATAGGGGAGGTGTTTTTAACCTTTAGAAGGTGAATAGTTTTGGACAAAAATGTCCGAAACCTTATGGAATAGCTGTAGGGCACAAAAAGCACATTATCAAATCAGATTTACTTATAGTAGTGTATTAGAAGAATAAGAGATTACCTTACTTTCATTGTGTTGCACTTTAAAGTAAAACCGATGAAAGTAAGGCAACAAGCAGTTTATATATTGATACTAAAAATCAAGTTTCTATGCGCGTTAGTAGCAAAACTATTTTTTAGTGAAAATTATCCACCCCATTAGCTAGGGGTCTTCTACCCCTTCAACCCCAGATGCTCATTTTGATAGAAAATACCGAAATGGATTTTCTATCAAAATTGAGATAATTTGTACATAATATGGTTTAATTATCCAATAGAAACCAATCACTACACTTGCTTAGATTATATACTCATGAAGCTGTTTTCCCTAGAGGATGCCTAAAACCTTCCATATAACTTTGCCAATTGACAATACAAATATGGTTGCTATCTACCTCAGTAATGCCCATATCATAGCAGAAATAGTAAATTTTCCCTTTTTTTGTGCGATAGATATTAGTAAAGAAGTTGAAGTTGTACCCTTGTTCAAAAAGGTAAGTTTTTCTTAGTGTGGATTTTCCTTGAGGATTGAGTGTAGTAAGTATACGCCAGTTTCTTCTTAGTGCCCTGTTCACTTCTGCCAGCTTGTTTTCTGCTGAACGTCGTTTATTGTTATGGTAGGCAGCTCTACAGTAACTATCACAGAATTTCTTGTCCTGTCTGCCTTTCAGCGTCTTACCACATTGTAAGCAGGTTTCCATTCGATTATAATGATGATCTTACACTTGTAAACGTTTCATTATACGTATATTATACGAATAGATACGTGTATTATACATTACGAATCTTTCCAAACAGTATCATTGTAGAAGGCATATAATCATTTATCAACTTTCATATCAAAAATGAGAAATATTATATTACAACATGAACAGGTGAAGGGACAAAGGGTAATCAAGATTTGTTTTGACATGGACAACTCTGTACTGGCCTCTTGTGCCAAGAAACTAATGCACCGCAAATGGAATATAGATGATGGTTTTTTATATGTACCTAATACCAAGGCCCATCTAAAAAATATTTTTAATACCTTTAAGGGAACAGCTTGGGTAGAAGCTGAAGATTTTTTAAATAACAGACCAAAGTTTAAAAAAAGGAAGATAAATGAAGGCGAAGTGATAGGCAATGGTAGTCAGCATAAGAAAACGCAAGCACGTACCTACCAAATTACAAAACCTTGTCCTGATATATATATCGACAAACTGAAAATACTCAATTATAGTTATCAGACTTTAAAGACGTATAAAGCAATGTTTATTGATTACATTAATTACTACCCTAATATTCGCCCAGAAGAACTTACTAAACAGCAAATAAACAATTATATCGTCTATTTGGTAAGAGAAAGAAATGTAACTGTACCTTATCAGAATCAGGCCATTAATTCCATTAAGTTCTACTACGAAAAAGTACTAGGAAGAGAAAAAGATACCTATTATATAGAACGTCCTGAAAAACCTTTTACTTTACCAACAGTTTTAAGTGAAGAAGAAGTTAGTAGGCTTTTTAGGGTGATAGAAAATGTAAAGCATCGTTGTATACTCTATATGCTCTATGCAGGTGGACTACGTATATCAGAATTAATCAATCTGAAGATTACAGACATTCAATCTGAAAGAAGCCTTATACTAGTCAGGAATGGTAAAGGAGGGAAGGACAGGACTACCCTACTATCAAAAAAAATGTTGACATTACTCAGAGAATACTATCGAATTTATCGACCAGAGTATTGGTTATTTGAAAGTCCAAATCGGAAAAACTACAGTGCTAGCAGTATTAGAAAAGTAATGAAAAGAGCTTTAAAGCGTGCAAAAATAACCAAGCAAGCCAGTCCTCATACCTTACGTCATAGTTTTGCCACACACTTGTTAGAAAGGGGCACTGATTTAAGATATATACAAAACCTCATGGGGCATGGATCTTCTAAGACCACAGAACGTTATACTCATATTACTAAAAAAGGTGTAGATGGCATTGTGAGTCCACTGGATAATTTGGATATTTGAGATAAGAGAAATAACGCGTATGTGCGCGTTACACAAATGTTAGCTGCAAGCTGAAAAAACGAACGATAAAAAATGAAAATCAGAAAAGTAAATATTCAAGATATTGAAAAACTAAAAGAAATCGGAAAACTGACTTTTGCCGAAACTTTTTCCTCGGAAAACAGCGAGGAGAATATGAAAGAATATTTGGAAAACGGATTTTCAACGGAAAAACTGACTGCAGAACTGACCGACCAAAACGCTGAATTTTACTTTGCGGAAATTGACGAAAAAACAATCGGATATTTAAAAGTAAACGTTGGAGAATCTCAAACCGAAATTAAAGACAAAAATGCACTCGAAATTGAACGGATTTACGTGCTAAAAGAATTTCACGGAAAAAAAGTCGGACAAATACTATATGACAAAGCCATTGAATTGGCGAAAGAAAAAAATGTGAAATATGTTTGGTTGGGAGTTTGGGAACAAAACCCAAGAGCAATCCGATTTTATGAAAAAAATGGATTTAAAGCTTTTGATAAACACGTTTTCAAACTTGGAAACGATGAACAAACCGACATTATGATGAAACTAAAAATAGAATAAAGCCAGCAGGTAATCGAGTAGACGGCTGACTACCAAATGGTAGTCAGTGCGTCTCTCACACCACCCAGCGTACGGTTCTCGTACTGGGCGGTTCATTGAATTTGAGGACGGAATTCCGAGTAATAGTCCACCATAGATTTGTAACCTTTTCTTTTCAGACGGGATAGTGTAATAGTCGTACCCAAAATTGGACTTTGGGCAACTGCCCATCCCCCCATTCTGGTGCGACTCCAGGCGTATGCCTGATCTTGATTTACACCTAATCTGATGAGGTTTTTGCGTTTTCTCTCCGACTTTTTCCAATCGTGCCAAATACAATATCTCAACCGATTTCGGACCCACTCATCCAGTGCTTTTAGTTTGGCATAAATACTTGCCATTCGGTAGTTATTTATCCATCCCATCCATACCTGTCTGAGTTTTTCTAATCGTTCTTCGAGACTGTAAGGTTTGGTCTTTTTGGTTGCCGCCTTTAATTTCCGCTTTAGGTTTTCCCAACCGCTACGGGTTACAATAAGTTGATATTTACCTTTTTCACCCTTCTTATAGGTTGGCACAAAGCCATGGCCTAGTAGCTCAAAATTTGAGGGCCTTCTAATACCGCTTTTATCCAGGTTGATAGGCAAATCTAATTTTTCCTTTAGGAATTTAAAGACTGCATTACCAATTTTTCTTGCCTCTGATTTTGATTTCGCATAAATGCTGAAGTCATCGGCATAACGGACATAGTTTAGCCCTTTCTTCTTGAGTTCTTTATCCAGCTGGTCTAATAAAATATTAGATAGTAGCGGACTAAGTGGGCTTCCTTGAGGCATTCCTTTTCTGCGTTTTTGCAACTTTCCATTAATCTGGATTGGTGCTCGCAGCCATTTCCGGATTAGCCACAAGGTTGTCGGGCATTTTACTTTGTTGTAAATGAGTTGTAGTATTTTGTAATGGGCAACTTCATCGAAGAAGTTCCTCAAGTCAATATCAACAATATCCTGATACCCATCATTGATGAATTTCTGGGACTGTCTTATTGCCTGATGAATGTTCTTTCCGGGACGGAAGCCAAAGCTATTATCTTCAAAGGTAAGTTCGAATTTTGTAGCTAATTGTTGGCTGACCGCCTGTTGCAGCCACCTTTCTACTACAGTGGGAACGCCTAATAACCTAAATTTTCCATTGCTCTTCGGGATTTCAACTCCCTTGATAGCTGAAGGTATATAGTTCCTATTCAGGATTGAGGTGATCACGGCAGTCCGGTTTTTATCCATAAATGGTTTCAATTGGTCTACCTTCATTCCATCAACTCCTGAAGCACCTTTATTAGCCACTACCTTTCGGTAGGCTCTATAGAGGTTTTTCGGTTCTAAAATTTTCGCTATCATAATTCTTAAAGTTTCCCTGTCCGCTTAAGAGTAGGCTATCTCTCGATTCCTATTCGAATTAAGACACAATTCAATGTTCAGTCCTTTGCTGGTTTGTGAGGCCTCCAATTTTCTCATTGGCTCGTTGCCCCCAACTACTATGACCTCTGCTGACTTCTCTGCCTTAAAAAGAACAGAGACCTCCCCCGGTAAGGTGAATATCCTTGTACCTATGCCTGCTACATCTACTATTTCGGCACACTCCTTTTCGGGTTTTGGACTTCGGCAGCATGTGGTACCTCATCCGGCCTCATAGCCTCAGTATGTAATTCCTGTTCGTCAGTACAGATACCGCAGTCTGGCTTACTTCACTGCACACCTCACGGTGAACCAGCTTGCCACTTGCTTAGCTTAGGGTAACGACTCCCCCGCTTTCGGGACTCTCACCCTTTGGATTGCTCAATTCATTGAGCTATATTCACCATTCAAGGCACACACAATGTATATAAAAAATAGGCGGTACAGCAATAAAATAAGGGGTTTGGGCTCGTGTCAAATTTTGTGCTTAACCGAAAGTTATGTGCTTCGAAATCGCCTACTTTTCATATACTAACCGTTGGACAAAATTTTATAATCCAGATAGCATTTCATAAAAACCCATCTCAGCAAAATGACAACTGAACAGAATACCGAATTTTACGAGAATGCATATAAACAAATAAGTGCTTATGTTCGAAAACTGTCATCTACTTCCGAACATATTGATGAAGTTACTCAAGAAGTGTTTCTGAAAATTCATCACTCAATAGGGACATTGAAAAATGAAGAAAAATTAAAGCCATGGCTTAACCGCATTGTGTATACAACGCTCATGGATTATTATAAACGTAAAAAAAACAATGTGTTAGAAAACACAAAGGGCCTAGAACTTCAACAAGAAGAAGTAAACAACCACAATGACGAACTCATAAATTGCATTATGGGGTTGCTTCAACTTTTACCTGAAAAAGAAAGAGACTTGTTGAAAGCGGTGGAAATAGACCAAATGAAGCAAATCGAATATGCAAAACAAAACAACATTAAGCTCAGCACAGTAAAATCAAGAGTGCAAAGGGCGAAGCAAAAAATCAAAGACCAAATCTCATCAAACTGTAATTTGGAAATGGATAAGTTTGGAAATGTTATCGATTATCAAATGAATAAAACACACTGATTATTTGCGTCTTTTTTGAGTGTTTTCAGTCTATCTGAAAACGTAAAAAATATGCAAAGCAAAAAAACAGTTGTAATCACAGGTGGAACTTCAGGCATTGGCAAACAAACCGCAATAACTTTTGCCCAAAACGGCTTTACCGTTTTTATCACTTCCAGAAATACTGACATAGGAAAAGCGGCCGCTGAGGAAATAATTTCCATTAGCGGCAACCAAGATGTTTATTACATTCTGGGGAATCTTTCTTCCATACAGGAATGTAAAGACTTGATTAAAAAAATAGAAACAAATGTTCCCGTCTTAGACGTACTAATCAACAATGCAGGTATTACCACCATAGAAAAAGAGATAAATACGGACGGCCTTGAAAAGTCCTTTATGGTAAATGCCCTTGCTCCTTACCTTATCACCAAAGGTCTTGTCAGTTCTTTAGCTAAAAGCCATAATCCAAGAGCACTAAATGTAAGCACAGGAATATCATTTTTGAAAATGGCCAAATTTGATGTACAAAAAAGCCCTTTCGGTTTGGATTATAGCAAGGGAGCCACTTATGCCGGTTCAAAATTAGGCGGGGCTATGTTGGCTTTGAATTTAGCGGACGAACTAAAAGCAAAACACATTACTGTAAATTCTTTTTCACCTGGTGTTTACAAAACAAAAAACAGTATGCAGGATATGGGGAGTTTCTTTTTAAACCTGGTGAGAAACTTAATCATGCGAAAAAGTATGTCTTTAGACATAGCGGGCGAAGCACCATACTTTTTAGCGACAAATCAGGAATTGAAGGATATAACGGGAAGTTATTTTGATATGCAGAAAAAGTCCACATTTCCATCAAACGTAACGAACTTCAAAAAGCGAGAAGAGCTAAAAATGAAATTATTTGAATGGTGCAGAGATTAAGACTATGCCCAACAAAAGCTAAAACCCAGCCTGAGTTTTAGCTTAGGTTAGGTTTGTGTTTTTTGGCTATCTTTGGTTTTGGCGGACAGGATAGTGACAGTAAACACCGCCCGAACTTTTAGCAAAACCGTTGGCGGAAATACAAAGACAAACATGAGACTATTAATACTATCCTTGATAACATTTGGATGCGCTTCGACCTCTGTACCGACTACTATTTCGCAGGGCAATGGAGACGTCCTAATTTTGACTTTCTTGATTCAAGACCATTTGAGAAAAACAGACGGACGTGACATCAATTTGACTGATTTAATTATGAGCGACAGCTTGAGTAGAATTACAAATAGCTTCAAGACTGTGAATCATGAGCTCAAAGGAGGACATATTTCCGTGTACTATAGGTTTTCTGAATCAAGGAACTCAAATGGAATTGAACTGAGTGAAAAGGAGAAGGAATTGACAAAAAACTTAAGATGGGCAGAGAAGAAATTGAAAGATCAGTATGACGGTGAGATTCAAATTGCCTATGGAGAGAGATTTTACAGGCTTATAAAAATTATTGAAGGGAAAACGGACTAGCTGACATAGAAGCAAGGAGAGCGATGGACGCGTACTACCGCCAATAATATGTAGTTGCTCACACACCACACTGTGTCTCATAATATCCCTTTATGTTAAGTCGGAAGGTTCGTTATATAAACCTTAATAAATCCTCTATTTTTCACTGAATTTCACCCAAATACCCCTATTTATTCAAAGCAACATTTTGGTAGTTTAATGGTAAATTTCAACGATTCTTTTGCTATTCAAACCATCCAAATTTTATTTGGGTATAAGCATTTACTTTTTTAGCGTTACACGCTTAATTACCTAACCTTTTTTAAGCATAAGTTAATATTGTGTTATATTAAAATTCTCATTCACCCCTATTGATTGATAATAAGTATTAGGTATAAAAAAAGGTTGAAAGTGAATTTTATTGAGCGAAAAGAATTTTTGAAGAACAAATTAATTTATTCTTACTGTAGTAATCAAGAACTTAAAGAATTATACTTCTTAATAAAGAAATATAGTAATAAGAATGAATTGGATATAATAGAAGAGCAAATATGGGAAAATCAAAAAAGCATAGAGTTATCCCAGAAAGACTCTGAGTTGATACTTAAAAGTATAAAAAGCAAAATATAAATTTTATGTTTTGTTTTTTATAATTGATATTTCATATCATCAATTTCATTTTTGATAATAACTATTTTGTATTCAGCTGCTGCCTTTTTATGTGATAACTAGATAAGTATTCTTGCTTTGTAGCTTCATTTAAAAATGATCTTTCAATTAAAGATATAACAACTTCTTGATGCTTTAAAAAAGGAGCTAATAACTTAGCGCTTCTGTTTTCCGGGATATTTAATCGTTTTGCAAACTCCTGAAAATCTTCTAAGCCAACACGCCCATTTTTTTCCATTTCATCAGAAAAAAAATAACCTTTAAACAAACCTTCTTTTAAAGCAAAGTCACTATCATTTACATGCAAACTTGTATTAATTAAATCATAAGCAGGACTGAGTATATAGTCCCCATTTTCCGTTTGCAACACAGAAAAATTTTTTAAGTGGGCATCACCATTAGAAAATAGGTAATTGAAGATCACTAATCTGTAAAACTTCTCCATTTCAACTACATGTGCAGGAATGTATTTAACAATTAACTCAGCTATTTCTTCATAACTGTAGGCATATTTAAAACCTTCTCCAGCGTTTTCTGCTGTTTTTGCTGCTAGAGATGCGAAATCTTCTTTCCCCAGTTTTTTACTGTCTATTTGCACATCAAAGCGTTTAGTAATATACGCTGGATCCCCATTTTTAAAAAAAATAAGTGCATTCTCAGCCGTTGGAATTCCATATACTTGTTTAGCTATCTGCATAGTTAAATGCTCGTTAGCTGGCACTTGATCGGCTTTCTTTACATCTCTAGGGATTGGTTTCAAAATATAGCTACCTTGTTCTTCTAATTGGGTAAGACGAAGCTTATTTTTATCTAATAGTAATGATAATTTTTCTTGTACACCGGATATAGATAATCGCTTCCTGTTTTCTATAAATTTTGCTGCATCTTCTTCACTAATCTGTGGAGGATCATAAGGTAAAATATGGCTCACTTTTTTACCATTAAATAACTTATTTAAGCAGGTTCTGCTGTAAGTATCAAACCCTGTAGATAGGGTTCCTGGACAGTGTGTTATTTCAAGTGTACTCATGGGTTTTCTACTGGTTTTATTGTAATAGCTCCAATTGTATCTTTTCCAGCTGTAGCCAACAACAAACCGAAATAATCATGTTCATCAATTTTTAATTGGCGACATTGCAGTTTCCTATTTACTCCTTCAGATAGCATATTGAAAAAAAAGGGGAAAAGATGATCTGAATAATAAGATTGCTGTGTTTTGGGCAATGTTAAACTAATGGCAGGCATGCTAGCATTCAAAAACCAATCATCCTCATAACAAAACTCATAGCTTTTACTATGATGCTGCATTAATGTTCCTGCTAAACGTTTATTGTGATAGACTTTTGCAATGCGCATAGCTTATGAGTTTATTTCTTTTACTACCAGTTTTAACTCCATACCCAGCACATTTGTAAGTTTATAAAGTGTGGAAAACGTTGGGTTTCCATGTCCACTTTCAAGTGCCTTTAATGTGCGTAAACCAACTCCAGATAGCTCTGCCAGTTGTTCTTGTGTTACTCCTAAAACTTCTCGCCTTTTTTTTAAGGTAAAAATCAACTCTTCTAAGTGCATTATACCGCTCTTTTTCAAGTAAAATTAATCAATAATAAATATTATTTAAAGAATAGTGCTTTTTATTACACTTTTATTCAATAAAAAATAGTATGCACTACATAATATGTATTAAATAAAAAGTACATGGAAGTTTATGAGGTATACACCGCAGGTGTGATTGCAAGATGTGTTTTTTAGGCTAAAAAACTATCTTGCCCTAAAGGGAGAAAAAGGATAAAAACTGCGCAACTTAGTTTTTAATAACGAAAAATTGACAGCTTAAACGGGGGAAAGCAGCAATAGGAAGGTTTATAAAACAGCATTACTTATACAAGTAAATAAATTACAACCACTAACAGTTTTACTGTGTTCAAAATCAGTTTAAATACAATCACATTCCTGAATATAGCTTTACTTTTTTTAAAGTTTATTTGACTGAGCATTACCAAATAGTAAATATGATTAGCTAGACAAAATCCAGTAAATGAAAACCATTTGAACCCTCTCTACTATAGGTAATCACCAACCTAATTTTAGATTATATTTTTAATATATTTTTTCTAAAGAAAAAATCACTTTTCC
>NZ_CP111069.1 GCF_026250525.1 Chondrinema litorale | reverse complement strand
AATATATATTGTACTTTACATGCATTCTATGTACTATCATATATCTTTATTTTTATTTATCGTCTTAAAAGTGTACAATTGTATTAATAAACGTACTTTTTGAAATTCGCTTTCTTTATGCATTTCTATAGTACATCATTAATAACTACTAAATCTTTAAGCGATAATGACTATTAAATTTTATCTTACCAGACCACAGGCCAAAAAGAAAAGCTCCATATTCTTTCTAATTAATCATAAAGGCTTGCAATACAGATACTATACAGGGTTATCTGTAAAACCTTCAGAATGGAAGAACAAAAGTAAAGAACCTGCTTTTAAATCTGTATTAGCCGACTTTGAAGTAAGAGCCGCAGAAACATTTTATAGGCTACTTAAAGAAAATAAACTCGATGAAAAAACAGTAACAGAAGCCCTAAAAATTGAATTCTCTAATAAAGTAGATACCAATAGCTTTGTAGGTTATATGCAGGACTACATATATAATAAAAAATTTAAACCTGCTACTTATAAAGCTTATAAGTATGCTGTTACTACAGTAGAGGAGTATCAAGAATATAAAAATAAAAAGTATAGATTAAGTGAAATAGATACTAAGTGGTTTGAAAACTATAAATACTATATGGAGCATATAAAAGGCTATGCTATCAATTCTATGTATGTGACTTTTTCCTTTTTAAAGAATGTTCTTAAACATGCTTATCAAGAAAAGCTAATACCAAATAGAGTAGAAATTAAAAATACTAGAGAAGATATTAAACAGGTGTATTTAACCTCTATTGAATTAGAGCATTTTTATAAGTTTAGACAGTATACCAGAAGAAGGCAAGAATATGTTGATGCATTTCTTATTATGGCTTATACATGTCTTAGAATATCTGATTACAATAGATTGAAGATAGAAAACATTAGAGACAATAAAATCTTTATGCCTACTAAAAAAACTTCAAAATTTGTAGTAATACCTTTGCATAAAATGGTGATTGAAATTATTGAAAAGTATAACAACAGGCTTCCTCGCGCTGGCAATTCTCAAAGCTTTGGTCCAGCTATTAAGGCAGCGGCAAAAGAAGCAGGTTTTACAGATCCAGTTATATCTGGTAAAAGCCATAAGGGGAAATACAATACAGTGATAAAAGAACGCTGGGAAATGATTACCGCACATACTGCCAGAAGGAGCGGGGCCACAAATATGTATTTATCTGGAATTCCTATTGCTCGTATTATGAAGCTTACAGCACATAAAACTGAAACCTCATTTTTTAAATACATCTGTATTGGTGACGATGAAAACGCAGAGGAACTTTTACAGCATGATTTCTTTAAATGAATTGCACATTATTTATATACCACTGTATTTTATAAAGAACTTTCTATAATTACATAAAATAGTTACGTAACTTCTTGACTTATATAGTAAAGTTACGTAACTTTACATTGTAATCATTTAGAAAGCTTTAAAACAAAAAATCATGACTTACTACTTTCAAAACTTAGATGAAAAAAAATATTTAATAGCTGTAAATGAAAATGGAGATATTCTTAAAAAAGTAATAATAGGCTCAGTATTAGAAGGCGATTATGAAAGTTGTTTTTGCGCGAGTGAATTAAGATTGTCTGATTCTGAGTTTTTAGGATTAGTTTCTATATCTAAAGAAAGAGCAAAAGAAATCGGAGATAACAGCAAAAAAATAGAAGTAGAAAAGAATTTTAAGCCAAAAGTAAAAATGCATTCTGACTTTGGTGGTAAAACATGGTGGGAAAAAGGAATATACACAACTTATCAATTAAATATTGAGATAAAAAAGCATCAGGAAGAATTTCCAGAAGAATTTTAATTATTTAAAACCATAAAAAAATGAAAACATTAAAGGAAAATCAAGTAGAAAAAATTCAAAATTTTCTTAAAAATAATTTTGATCCTACACCACATCAAAACCATATAGGCAGTAATTCAAGTGTTAAATATCATGAAGAGTTAATAGTAAATGGTGACTGCCATAAAAACTGCTTTGCTATTTGGGCAGGTGGGATGTCACCAATAAGAATAGAGCACAAATACACTGATATGATCAACTATTTGAAAAAAGTTATTGAACAAGATCATATTTAAAAAATGCCTAAACTAGATATAAGAATAGAATTAACCCCTCAATTAGAGGGGTTAATTTCTGAAGCTAAAAAGATGCACGGGTTTTGGGGAAGCAATACCGGAAATGCTTCAATGGGGCAGCTTGTAAAATTTATTTTAGAAGACTGGCTTTTAAATACAGAAAACTTTAGGAAATGCGAAAAATGCGGAGGTATGCTAATACCAAACTCTATACCTCATAGCGAGTGGCTAATGAACTGCAATCATTGCGGGTATGAAAACCATGAAATTGAAGAATAAAAAAGCCAGTCTCATAAAGGCTGGCTTTTGCTTTGGTCAAAATTTTTTAAATCTTCTTAAGCAATAAGAATCAAAAATGGAGCTACCCACAATCATTTATCTGTACAATTGTACTAAATAATATCTTATTATACAAAAAAGCCGGACTAATCCGGCTTTTCTCAATCTACAAACCTAAAACTTGATAAGAAAATCAACTCTAATATAAACTTACTGGGCGTCAGTATTACAATAATACAAATATTATCTTATTGTACAACTATTTAAATAAAAAAACCTACTCTAATAGGGTAGGCTTTTAATTCTATGGTTTTCTAACACATACAAAATTAACTGAAACTATTTCTTAAAACTTCTTACTAGCGAGGTAAACATATTAATTCTTTGGTGGCTTCTTTTATTTATAGCTCTTATATCTTCAGAATCCATATCAAAGAAATCTGAAGTGTTACGGGCGCAAATCTCTACATAAAATAAATCAGATATATGTTGAGCGACTTCTTCGGGCTGTAGTTGATTAAACTCTAATTTTTGCAAATCATTAATTTGCTGCTGGTCATAAAATGTCACTTTGTTATCTTCTTGACTGAACACATCCATTTCATTTCTTAATATTGATTCTTTTTCATCAATTAAATTCTTGTTTCCCATCTGTATATTTTAAAAAATTATAACAACAATATTTTTTAGTAGGTTATTAGCGATTGATTAGCGTCTATATAAATTTCTTAAGTCTTCTTGATCTTCGAGTTTATGTAAATCTGTCTTGGTACTGGTTAGCTCTGATTTTAATTCTATTATTTCCTTTTCAGCTTTCTTTCTCTGCCTTTCTTCATTGTGTCTAGCTTCAAATTCATAATCACCTCTTGCTTTAGTAGATTCCAGTTCTTCAGTAAGAAGAAGGATAGTACTCTTTGCAAGCTCTAAAGGATTTTGTTTTCTTATTTCTGTTTTACCAGTTTTTAAAAGCTCTGCTATTTTCTTATTACACCAAATTGAAAACTTTACATTAAGCCTTCTAGCAAATTCTATTATTAATTCTTCATGTATCCAAGAGCCTTGATTATCCTTGTCATTTCCTCCTTTTTTCCCGAAACGAATATCTTCGATTCGGTAATTAAGCTGGATACAAACCTCTTCTTCGTATTCAATCCACATTTTAGTTTTGAATATGTCGTTAGGTTTCTTTTTGAAAACAGTGGCCATACTGGTAGCATTAGCGAACACTTGCCCGTTAATTATTTCAAACTCTATACTGCTGGATTCATATTCAAATATTTGTAGAGCTTGCATGATGATTATTTATTTTTCCAGTTCACACCATTCTGGAGGAACTACTTTATCAACCTCATACCATTCTGTGTATCTTGTTATAGCTTTATCAGATTTTTTGCAAGTCAAGCTATACTCCTGACTAAAACCATCTGAAGAAGAAATATCTATTTTACAAAATGGACATTCTTTACATTTTGTGATTTTCTGAGTTATGTAAGGCATATCAATATACTTTTATCAATTTGTTAGGCTTTGTGATCTTGATAAAAAAAGGCTTCTTGCTTTTATTAAGATACTTAAAGTTAGTACTCCAACCTGAAGTTGGTAAAACCCAACCTTGTATTGAATACCATTGCCATGTTTCCATTTTTGCATTTCCACCAGTTACAAACTGGTTATTAGGAAAAAAACTTAATTCTATAAGCTCATACTCAACAGCTCTTTTTTCTTGATGCTTAGTAAGCCTAATGAAAAACCACTGAAGAAAATAATAATTAACTAATCCTAACCAACTCATATCAGTATACTTTTATACAGTTATGTTTCCTTTTTCAAATTCTTTAAGGCCTAATTTTATTAGTATTCTGAAAGTATCAGACTTTTTTCTTAGATGACGATCGCAAATATTGCTTATCTTAGCAAGGTCTTCATTGTCTATAGTGACATGTATTGGGACTTTTTTTGACATAGTATGTATCATTATACTGTTAAATAAACAATTGTATACCAAATATGGATATTTCCATATTAAAAACCAAATTTCCATAAAAGATTATGATGGATTTTTTAGAAAGGCTGCGTATTATCAGAAAAAAACTGGGTACTCAAAAGGAAGTTGCGACTAATGCAGGGTTAGAGCAATCAATGATTTCAAGATATGAGAAAGGACAAACTACGGTTTATGATTATAGATTTTTAATGTATCTAGCCAAACAAGGCATAGACATTAACTGGCTACTAACAGGAGAAGGCAAACAAGAATCTGATCTTTCAGAAGTAAGTGAACAAGGTTATGAAATGATGATAGACGCTTTAAAGCTTAAAGTAGATGCATTAGAGTTAAAAGTAAATGCACAAAAAGAATTAATAGAAGTAAGGGACCAAGAAATCGCTATTTTAAAGGATAAAAAAAAGCAAACTTCATAAACGATTTGTTTACTGGTATATACAAAATGTTTATTTTATTACCAATTTCTAATATTTTTAACCATTCATCGAATAATTCTTGCTTTTTATTTGGTAATTCCCCTTTTTTATTGGTAGAAGCTCATATTTTTTAAGGTCGCTTATTACTTTACTAATGGGAACTATCAGGAATGAATTAAAAGGAAAACACGCAGGAAAAGTACGAAAACATATAGACGAAGTACTATATATCAGAAAGGAGATAATAGAACTGCAAGATGAAATTATTAAGTCTCAGAGAGATATTATAAAAAAGCATTTAAATAAAAAGCCCTCTGGTTAGTCAGAAGGCTTTTTTAATGTCTTGTTATTTAGTTTTGAACTGCTAGATTACTTTTGATTTAATTCCTCATTTAGCTTTTGTATCATTCTTTCCTTCTCTGTGGTAAGCTGCTTTAATAAATCGATGGTATCTTTTAAAGCTTGTACCTCGCCTTTAGCTTGGTTGTACAGTTCTTTGTAATTAGCCTGCTCTTTTAATTCTTCTTCGCTCATTTCATCAAACATTCTATCAGATATGTTTAATAGAAAGTTAGCATTCACCCTGTACTTTTCGCAAAACTCCGAATAACCATCTACAGAAAGGTAAGAATCTCCTCTGGTAGCCTTAAACAATCGCTGTACATTGATATTAGTTTCTCTACTTACATCAGTGGGAGTTTTACCTAGTGAGCTAAGGACATTATTAATCCTTTTAGAAGCTAATTCTCTAGTAAGCTTTGAGTTCTGTTGATATTTTTTATCCATTTTTTTGTAGTATTATTTTTGTTTATTGTACAATAATTGTATTATTGTGCATATTATTTATTATTCAATGAATAACTTTATCAAATATAATGGATTCTAACCAAATAGAAAAATTTTTATCTTTTGCTAAAAAGATATTCACGGGCAATAAAAAAGAAGGTAAAGTAAGTAAGTTCATTTGGTATGCTAAACAGCAAGGTGATACACTTACAAGGTCTGAACTATACCATGCAAGAGCCTTATTTGAAAAGGTAGGTAGAATTAATCAACTACTGGAAGAATTTCAAAGCAACTACACTCAGATTGATTATGATTTTAAGCTGGCAAAGCTGGAATCTAAAAAAGAAAAACTCGAAAGAGAAAAACCTAATTAATTTCAAAATCCCAAAATCATGAAAGCAAGTGATATTACAAACTGGGGCGCAAAACTCCGTAAAGAAGGCCGCACTGAGGCACAAGTAAATTTACTTATTGGTATGGCAGTAAAGCAACCTACCAAGAAAGCATTTAAAAAGTTTACCGAAGTACTTTATAAAACTGTAGTGATATAATCTAAATCTCAAAAATATGGATATCAGAGGAGTTACCAAACCAGATATTTATCTTAAAAAGAAAGGCTACCTATATGTTCATGAAATCATTGAAATATTAGAAGCTACTAAGAAATTCACTTTTTCACATAGAATTATCTATGAATGGCATCCGGGCTATTTAGTTTTTGAAGAAATAGAAACTGAAGAACTTTTAACTGTAGAGAGAATGACAAAACTTGATGAATTAATGAAAATAATAGAGTCGTGCTATGATAAATATTGATGATCGATTATACGACCTTGTTGATAATGACGAATTTTGGGTTTTAAATATGCTTGCCAGAAGGATTAACAAAGATAGAAAGTGTTTTCCTTCTCGTAGAAGCTTAGAAACTCAAACAAAGCTCTCACGTGAAAGACTGGCAAAAGCATTGACTGGCCTAAAAGCTAAGAACTTAATTACTTGGTGGCAAGAAAACAAAAAAGGGAACTTTGGTAAAACTATTTACAAAATTACCACTCCTTTTATTTCGGTGTATGTTCCTGCAAATCAATATGAAATTGAAATAGACCGCGATACGGATTACCGTAATACGGGAATGCGTAATACGCAAAACCGTGAGCCGGATAACCGTAATACGCAAAACCGTATCACAGAAGTATTAAGTAATAAAGAAGTATTAATAAAAGAAAGTATTAATAAAAAAGAAGTATTAGTAGGCGAAAATAAATTTTCGAACACAAACACAAGGAAACAAAATTTTAAAAAACCAAGTGAAGAAGAAGTAAAAAAGCATTTCATCGAAAAAGGACTTTCTGAGGAAAAAGCAAAAGACTTGGCTTTTAGATTTTGGAATCATTACGAATGTGTAGACTGGTATGTTGGAAAGAAAAAAATGTCAAGATGGAGAAACTCCGCTGCACTCTGGATGAACTCAAATGAAAATAATTCTAACTCAAAAACTTATCAAAATGGAACATCAAGAAAACACCCACTCCAATCAGAATCAAGAAATGATACAAGCCACATCGACTACTCAAAAGGTTTTCTCGGATGAACATTGGCGAAAAACTGTACAATTGTATAAAGATTTTTTGTTTTCAACACAAAAATTAGCATCATACAGCGATTTTGTTCCAATGGATGAATACAAACCTATCTTTGAGAAGATGTTCGCTTATTTCAAAGAAAAAGAGCCAAAAAAAGGATTGTTGCTGTTTGGTTTAACTGGGAATTTCAAAACTTCCGCGATTTTGTTCTTTCAAATGCTTTGTAACGAGTTTAAGCAATATGAACATAACAGATTTAAATACGTGTCTTGCTCGGATATTATCTGGACTTTAATGTATCAAAACAACCTCGCCTCTGTAAGAAAATACATGGAAGGCAGCATCAAAGATAACGACTCTTATTGTTTTGAAGAATTAGGCCGCGAGCCTCTTTACTCAAATTTTGGAAATCAAATAAATATAATGGCGTCAATTATTGATTACCGAGATAAGAAAGGTCTTTTAACTCATTATGTTACCAATTCTAATTTACCAGAATTAGAGAAGAAATATGGCTCTCATGTTCTTGGAAGGATTGTGGATAAAACAGTAAGAATTGAATTCCCTGAAGTAAATCATAGACTTAGAGATATAAAAAGATGAAACTATCTAAAACCCAAATATCAAATATGAAAACTACTGCTTATTGGAGTGCTTTGTTTGTGCTTGCTGCTGTTGGATTTGTGGCTATTATTCAAAAAGCTATAAACTATTTTTTATGAAAGTAGTATTAACCCGTTTAGTAGATAATGGTAAGCAAACACTTGGTGAGCTCAACATTTATAAAGATCACATTAAAGTATTCTCCTGTAAAACTTTGGAGCTTCCTTATCTGGATAATAAGCAAAATGTTTCCTGTATTCCTAAAGGTACTTACCTAGTAACAAAGCGTAACGATGGAAGAAGTAAATTTAAATATGAGCACTTACATGTGTTAGATGTGCCTGAACGTAAATATATACTTTTCCATATTGGTAATTATAAAGATGATATTCAAGGATGTATTCTAGTTGGTAGTGCCAATTTTGATATTAATAGAGATGGACTTCTTGATGTTACTAACTCTAGAGTAACTTTTGATGCAATGATGTTTGCTTTAAGTGATATAGATAATTTTATTCTTCAGATAGTATGAACCCCAAGCTGAAGGAGCTAAACAACAACCACGAAGAGTACAGAAAGTGGTCAATAAATGAAATGAGAAAGTACTTCGGTTTGCACGGTCATCGTGAATTTACAGCAACTCAAAAAGAAATTGAAAAATGTAAAATATGTAACCCTATAAGAATAAAAAATCATGGAAATTCAAGAAATAGAAATGCTAAAAGAAAAAAAACAAGAGCTATCAAAAAGTAGGTCTTTAATTAAAAGAAGGGCAAAATCAAAGCTTTCAGAATTTTGTAATTTTAATGATAGCAAAAATGAATGCGAGATCAATTTTAAATCAATTAATGACTTTATTGAAGCTAATTTAATGATTATTAAATTGTTGGGGTATAAAGTTATAATCATTTGCAAAGAAGATGATAAGGCTAATGAATATCTTCAAAAATTGAATGCTCTTTTTAATGTACAATATGCATTAACATACGAAGGAGTGTAATTATTTACCTAAACACTGTACTTTTATACATTTATTATTCATATTAAATATTTTTTATACAATGAAAAGAATCGCATTTGCATTAATTAGAGTTGCTTTAAACATCTTGCACGCAAGATTACCAGAGCTAATAAAAGAAGAATGGCTGTACAGATTTTCAGTTACAAAAGTAGATGGTATTACAAAGATTGTAAATATCTATACAGATGATAATCCAGACGATAAGGCACAAATGAAAGAATTTTCGAATTCTTATTTGCCTGAAGTTTTTGAGTCTGATACTGCAATTCTTAAAGAGTTTGCAATCAGTCAAGTAAATGACGAAGAAGTAAATCAAATTTTAGATTACCATTCTACGGTATTAAAGGATGTTCTTATAGCTGTTACAGATGCTAATAAAGATAATAAAGCCCAGCTTAAAGTAATTAAAGACAAGTATAAAGAAGGCTCTTTAGATGTTGGCTTAGAATGGTTTCTTGCAAAGACTGAAAAAATTAAAGATCCCGTTGCAAGGGCTATAATTCAAGAGGCTGTAAAAGAAGCAATTAAGCTTGAATTGACCGCACTATAATTTTCCTTAATCAATCATTCAAAAAGGCTGCTTGATAGTGGCCTTTTATTTACCTCCCTCCTATGTATACCAAAAATAGAATTTCAGAGAAAGAAACATTTTTAATGCTGGATGATTTAACCGGGTTTAAGTCTGTAGTTTCTTATGGTTGTGGTGTAAGTTCTTTAGAAGTTTTATTTGCAGAGAAATTTAAAGATGTTACTTGTATAGATCGAGATGATGTAAACTGGTATTTCATTAAGGCATGTCTAAAGCCTAATAGCTGGCTAAAATTTGAATGTGTTGATTTTATGGAGCTAGAAAGTTTAAAGTCTTGCGACCTTGCAATTTTTACCGAAGTAGCACAACTATATCCAGATGATATCTTAATCCCTTTTTTACAGAAATTGTGTAGATCCTCTAAATATATTTTCTTTTCTTCTCATCCAGAAAGTTTGAGTGTTTCTGAGGAAGAAGTAAACATAAAAAAACCTGAAGCATGGCTTCAAGTATTTAAAAGCTTAGGTATGAATCTTATTACTAGGATATCTTACCCACATGAAAATGGTTTTTTATTTGAAAGGCTGTAGTCTGTATATTCCCGGACTGGCAGCATCTATTATTCCATAGACAGTATCATTATCGATAACAAAAAAATCAAAGTCTTTTACAATGTATACCTTACCATTAGGGAACCTGCTTTGTACTTTACTTTCTGTAAGTACGCATGATGCGCATAGCAGTAAGATTAATAAGTACCTCATCCCATTAAATAATAGAATATATTAAACGAGGTAAAAAAGGCAATTACAGCTATAACCTTGTAAATTACCTTTTCGCTCGTTTTTATGAATACTATTGTTAGCAAGCAAATAAGCATTAATAACTCTGATAAATGCCATGCATCAGTTAAGCTTACCAGTACTGTTTTAGATAGAAAGAATGCCTCACTTTTATCTTCCGGGAAGTTTTTGTATTTATTCATCCAGCTAATTGCCGGATTAAAAAATTGTTCATTCCAGTTTTTAAATATTGAGCTGGAAAAGTGAAACATTAAGGTGTCTCTTACTGCTTTAAAAAAGCCTGCTAAAAAGCATAAGGTTATGATTAGGTATTTCATACTTATAAGTTTTCTACTTCATAAACTAATTGATCATAATCAAAAACTCGCGGTGTAAATCTAACCTTGCAATCATTGTCTTTTGCATCACCATCTATAAGTGTATACTCCCTTTTTAGAATATCACCTTCAAATTGATCTGTTAAAGTTGATATTGAATTATTCTCTATAGTAGGTTGTACTGCTGCTAAATAGTCCGTTGCTGTATCGTAATGTGTTGATGTATCAAACTCAATATCACCACGTTCTGTGCCTGCTCCATCATCACCGTTGAATACATTGTAATCTCCATCATAAGTGATGTTATCACCGAAGTTATAGTAATTCGTTTGTATTTGTTGCCCCCAGCCTTGTAGTAAGCATTTATTTACATTAATATTTGTAGTAGCATTACCAGTAGCCTTAATACCACACAAACTATAATTTGTTGTTGATCCTGCAAGTATGTAAACCCTTGTTAAATTTACAGTGCCTGCATTGCCACTTGTAGATAAATCAAAAGGATGATTAGATGCATTTGAAGCAGCATCTCCGCTGACTACTGCAATACAATCCTCAAAGTTTGCTACACTATCAAAAATTTCATTCGGTCTAAAAAAACCTTTATATAAAGAAGTATTTTTAGTATTAAACCATTCTGATCTTCTTACTGTAAAATCTGCATTAAAAGAAGCTAAGAACCTCCCACAATTGTAAGCAAAACATCCATCTACTAAATAACTTTCATTTTGAGATGCACCGCCAAAAACATTTGATAAATAATAGCCATCACAATTAATACATTCTACATTTCCAAAATCATTACCGCCAGAACTTTGCCCATGAGCATAAAACCCGATACTTGTAGCGTCTGCTTCATCGCCATCTTCACCAATTACTTTGCACCCCTCCCACCTTATGCCATCTTTTTTATTAGCTGTGTTATATGCTATAAAAGGTACAATTGTAGTACCTCCAAACTCTTCATAAGTAGTATCTAGCTTTACACAAATACAATCTTTCACTAATCCACTACCAACAAAAATATGGTGTTTTGTACCATCAACTGCAATGCAGTTTATTAGTGTCGAGTATCTGCCAACCACCAAGCAACCATTATCATGCAGTCCTGCAATACATCTTACATTTTCTACTTCACAAAAATTACCAAGATAAATCCCATTTTCTCTAATTGCTTGTTTGTATTCACTTCCATTACTTGCTGGATTTCCTGAGTCTGTTGCATGCATATATAATGCTGCTGAAACGCCTGTAGAATAAGTATTAGATGCATAATAACTGCCTGGCGTACTATCGCAAGTTGCTAAATCTGCAACTCTTATTAATCTTATATCATCCTCCCAAATTGATGGAGCGCATTTATCATCGCTTAAAGGTGTCCATGTTACTTCATATACATTTGTTTGACCACTTGTTTTAACCCAGTCACCTGTGTCGATTTCATCTCTTGCGTCAAAAATTGGGAGTTTTCCAGAACCATATGTTGTTATTTTTACATTTGCACTTCCATTTGTTTCACTGCCTAGCTGCTCATAAAAAACAGAACCCCTTGCTATTTTAATTGTACAATTAGAGAAATCAGAATCTAACAAAGTATCTAATGCCGAAATGGTTTGAAGCGGTGAATTATAAGTTTTACCGTCATTTGAATCTGATCCATTTACAGAATCCACAAAGTATTCTCTTGTTAAAGTTGCCTCCAATACAAATTGATAATTGTCACCATCTAGTATTTTATATCCATCTGCTGTATAAGTCCCAGAAGCAACAGGAGAATACATGCCTACATTTAAAACTTTTACAATACTTACATTATCAAGCTCGCCTTCATCTGATGTCAACATATCAGATAAAGTATCTACACGCATTATTATATTACCTGATGCAACAGTATTTTCAGTAGTTCCAATATCTAAAGTTGCCGAATCTCCTAATTCTAATTCTAAATCAATAGAGGAAAATAACTCTTCCATCTCTATTACTTTGTTTCTTAAAGCTATATTTGACTCTATTGTATCTACTATAATTATTTTAACATTCCTGCTTCTTGCGAGCGAGCCTGTTATAGTTGGTAATTGTGATCCTTTTTTTCCTTGCTCTGACATAATCAACTATTTTCTAAGAGTATAACCCCTCCATTTTCAAGTAAAATATATGTTCCTGTTTCAGCGAATAAGCCCCAAATATTATAGGTTGCTTCTGTGATGACCTCGACCAATTCAATCTCATATCTATCTCGTGTTACATCCCAAATCATACACCCTGCTAAGAATACCCTTATCCCTAAACTTGATTCTGTAAAGTTTTGAGACGGTCTTAAAAAACCAGTAGTTTGTAATTGCTGTAAGTTCCCATTGATTGTTAGAGACGGTCTTTTAAAATTCTTTAGTACCTCGTTTACTAATATTAAATGTAATGACCTTGCGTCTTCATCGTCTCCGCCTTGGCTCCAAAATTCTGTTGGCTTCCCATTTTGAAGTGTAATAGCTCCCCTATAAATGGTTGCATTACCCGCTGTTTGTGGTGCATCTCCAAATATTACAGAATCTTCCCTAATGTTTCTTTGCTTGTAATCTAGGTTTTCAAAAGTGTAATCTATGCCAGTTTCTGCAGGTTGATTACTAGGTAAAAACTGAAAACCTATTTCTGAAAATCTAACCTCGTTTACTGAGTAATCACTAGTTACTGCTTGAAAAAATGAAAGCTCGTAATCATTGGCAATACCAGTATTAAAAAAGGTAAGACTAAATGAATGCCATCTGTTAAACTCTGTTACCTCGATTACATAAAAATCTTCTGTTGGCTCCCAATAATTATTATTTGTTAGCCACTGCTCAACCTCGTCAAAAAATGGAATTATATTAAAATAATCATTTGAAGTAGACTTTAATTTAAAAGCTACTTGCAGGCTATCTCCATCAACATAACTATCTGGAGAAGATACATAATATTTAAATTTTAACTCGCAATAATCGCCACCACTTTGATTTAACACACTGGTTAGTAGTCTGAAATCTTGTCTTATATAAGTAGCTGCTCCGGTTGTGGTTGAAGTTCCTGTAATACCTACTGCAAACTTTTCCTCATCTTCGCCAACCGCTTTTTTTGTTTGGGAATTTCCAAACCAATCATTTGGCGTACCCGCTGTAAAATCTTCTTCTAAAAAGCTACTACCTTTTAACAGATTGTTTTGGGTTAGATAATCCTGTTTGATAATTGCTTTTTTGTTGGCGAAAATGTTATTTCTTTGTGGTACACCTCCCACCCATTTAAAAGTAGTAGAGCAATCAATTTCAACCGATCTACTTATTTCTTCTGTTGAATCATAGTTTAGTTCACTATCAAACTTTCTTAATTTAAAAGTGGCTGCTTTTTGGTTTGGTTGAAGTATCCACCACTTGTTTTGCTCTTGGTGTATTTGAGCTTTAAAAGTTTTAAGCACTTCTTCAAGTACCTGATAGTAGTTCATTCCCTCAAAAGCATCTGTATTTAAGTACGCCTGATTTAAACCTGAAGGAATAACACCCGGCTTTGTGATAGTGGAAGCAGAAACTAAGCCTTTATCTATATAATTAATATCAAGCTCATACTCTAAATCAAAACCTAATCCGGCTGAGGTTTCAGTAATACTTAAAATTGCTAGGTCTTTTATTTCTCCATAAATACCATTTTGGAGTGTTACCAAATCGCCTTCCTCGAAATCTTCATAAACAGAAGAAACATTTACAGTAAGTAAAAGCTTGCCTCCTGCGCTCTCCTCATAATCTGTAAAACTTTCTTCAATATCTCCGGTTGCGTCTTGACTCATATTTGAATCAAAGAAATTTACGCCCTCGTAAATATCCAGTCCAAATCCTAGCTTATCTAAGCAGAATTTAATTATTCTTAAAGATGGCTGCCTTCCTTGAAATTCTTCATAGTCTATATCTTCCAGTAGCTTTAAGCCATCTATCCAAGACATGCGAGTACTATAAGGAGCTGCTTTTAGTGGATCTCCTGCAAGAGATGGATTTAAGTATCCTGTAAATTCTATGTTGCCATTTACTAGTAACTCACATTTATAATCATATTCACTGGCAGTGTTAAAAGGAAAGAATTCATCATTAATAACACTGATAGGACTAAATACTAATTGAGAAGTTTTAAAAGGCAAATATTTGTCATCATTCTTTTTTCCTGTTTGTAGTAGTAGCGGGCTTTGTGTTGCCTCTGAAATAGTACTAACCAGCCCTTCATAATCGAGTTTATAAATCTTAAATACTACTGTGTTGTGGAGTCTTGAATCTATAGTGATTTGGTAAGCTTGCGCATAAGCCGGAAATGCTTCTAATTCTACTGTATAAGAAGCTCTGCAATTATTTGCATCTTTTGCATAAATGGTTACTGTTCCCGGAACTTGTTCTGTAAACTCGTTTGAGTTTTGATAATCTACATCATTTAAGCTGTATTGAATAGGCCCATTTGAACTAGTAGCCTTGGCTCTTAGTGTGTACTCTTGGTTAATAGAGTCTGCGATTTTTTCTACATAATCTATTTCTAAATCACAAACAGTAACTACACATTGATAGCTATTAGCTGTTTGTTTTCGTTCTGCATATGGATAAGAGGCAATTAAACCAAATTGATTTAATGTACCTCCATTACAAAACTTATAGCTAGCTATTGGCTGGTTTGGCGCTGTGGCTGTTGGGTCATCGTTACCACCTGCAATTTGACCACCGTTTGGTGTGTCGGTATCTATATCTGGCTGTGTAACATCAGAGGCATAAACATTTATTGCACTAGTGCTATCATTCCAATAAGTACTTACATACTTATTGCCAGCGCCTTGCACATTAAAATATCTGTTTATAAAAAGCCTATGTAGTGCCATTAAAATGTTGATTGTTCTGCATATCCCCTTTCAAGGAAAGCGATTAATACATCTCTTTCAATAGTAAATTTTCCTTTTACATTTACATCTTGTCCACCTGTGCCATTACCTAAGAATTTTTTAAGATCTGAAAGTGGAGAAACAACTTCAGGATTAGAAGGTGATATATTTTTACCCTCTCCCAGTACTCCTAATGTTTCACCGAATACCAAACCACCTTTAGCAAACTTTGGAATAGCACTATTAAAAAGTGCTCCGGCTGCTGCTCCGGCTGCTCCGGCAATGCCTACCGCAAATGGTCCCGCTAGACCTGCGCTTGCTAAAGTATTACTAATTACTCCTGCAATACCTTTTGCAATCAATCCTTTAATAACTCCCCTTATAGAGTCTTTTAAGGTTTCTGCAAATGACTTTGCGCTGTCTGCTGCTGAATTAAAACCACTAGCAAAAGCAGACTCCATATCTTTAATAGGCTGTTCCGCTTCCTTGGTAGCGTTTTTAATTTCTTCGATTTTATCTTTTAATCCTTCAAACTCTGTGAAGGTATCGGCCTTTTCTTCCTCTCCTTTTGTCGGATCACTACTTAAAAGAATATCTCCATTATCAGTAGTTCTTGAAATGCCATCGTTTGTTTTTTTACTAAATAGCGCTGATCCTGTAAGCTTTGAAAGGCTTTCTCTTGCACTGTTTGTAAGGTCTGCAATTTGCTGGTCAATCTGAGCAAGTGAAAAATTTTCACTAATATTTTTAAGCTTTTGTAATCCTTCTGAAACACCATCGAAAGCATTTGAATTACCTTTTACATTATCCAGTGAAGTATTTAATCCATCAATTGAAGGAGAAGTATTTTCTACTGAATTTTTGATTGTTTCAGTATCTTTTTTAATGCCGCTGGCAGCTTCATTGCTGGCGCTAGATGTGAAATGTAAAGAGTCTGCAAACTTGTTTATAGCTCCCCTTGCTACTTCTAAACCATCTTTTAAAGCATCACCTATACCCGGAATATTTTTTAATAAATCTCCAAGTATCAAAAGAATGCTATCAGCCATTTTAGCAAACACCCGAATTACAGCCCCTACTATGTCGGCTATCCCTGTTTTAAGTGTATTAAAAGCGCCTAAGAAATCACCATTAATAACTTGTGCAACTATCTTAAATACTCTTAATACAGTTCTGAAAGCTGTTGAAATTACATCTACTACAGCACCAAATGTATTTTGGGTAATGTTAATTATATATGGCCCTATTGCAGACCAAATACTTTGTATATTACTAACCAATCCACCAATAGCTTTTTTAATTTCTTCAAAAGCAGATAAAGCAACATCTTTAAGAGCTTTAAAAGTAAGTGCGCCTCCTCCTTTAGTAAAATAAGATACTACACTATCCCAGTTTGCTATAATTAAACCTGCAGCGGCAACAATCGCGGCAACTGTTAAGCCTATTGGCCCGGTAAGCACAGCAAAACCAGTAAATAAAGCAGGTAGTACATTTGCAGATAAAAAACCAAGTGCTAAAATTGCGGGACCAATTGCAGCGGCTATACCTGCAGCTATTGTAGCAAATTTTAATATCGCTGGATTGATTGTGTCTATTGCCCTAAGTGCTGAAGTAGCGCCTCTTACCAGCTTTTCAGCAAAATCTAATATACCACTATTAGCAATAGTAATTTGTACAGACTCTAAGACAGATTGAAACTGTTTTATAGCTCCGTTAAAACCTTCTAGTCTAATTCCAGCCTGTTTACTAGCTGAAACTTTGCCTATGTTTTCAGCTAATTTATTAAAACCTTCAGCGCCTTGATCTGCTAAACTTAGAGCTGTTCTTAATGCATCATTCCCAAATATGGTAGAGGCTGCATTGTTTCTTTGCTCATCACTTAAGCCTGAAAAACCCTCTTTTAATTCTTGGGAAATTTCAGCTAAGTTTTTCATGTTTCCGGCTGAATCAAAGAATTCTAAACCTAATGTTTTCATTAGGTCGGCTGCTTGCTTAGAACTTGGAACAAGCCTAGTAAGGAATGTTTTAAAGCTAGTTCCTGCATCTGAACCACTTGCAAAACTGGAAGCTGTGGCAGCTATTGCGGTGTTGAAGTCTTCAATTTCTACTCCTAGCTTTCCGGCTACTCCTCCGGCTTGCGCCAAAGCTAGTCTGTAATCATCTATACCAAACTTACTTTTAACTGTTACGCCTGTAATGCCATCTACAATTTTAGATAGGTCTTCAGCTTTTTTACCAAAGTTTTGCATTACATCGGTGGCGATATCTGCAGCGCCTGCAAGCTCTCCTCCTGTTGCCTCTGCTAAATTAAGTGAAGCTCCAGCAGCTCCATTTAAAATATCAGATACACTTAATCCATTTTTTGCAAGTACGTCTATTCCTTCAGCGGCTTCTGTTGCTGAAAAGCTGGTTTGCCTTCCTAGCTCGCGGGCTTCACTGGTAAGTTTAGATATTTCTTCAGCGGTTGCTTGACTATCAGCCCTAACCTTGTTCATTGCCTCTTGGAAGTCTCCGCCAGCTTTTACTGAAGTATAACCTAAAGCCGCAAGTGGCGCAGTTACACCCACAGTAAGTGTTGAGCCAACTTCTTTAAACAGTCCGCCAAATTGCTTTAACTGTCTTGTAGACCGCTGGATATTTCTTTCAAACTGCGTAATATCCATCCCTAACAGGACGGACATATTAATGAGTCCTTGCGCTGGCATTATTTAGGTTTTAATCTTCCGGCTGATAATTCTTTTTCTTCCAGTCATCACCTTTTAACATTTGCTTTCTTACCCAGTCGGTATAATCTGATTCTGAGTCTTTACCTAGCAATGTATCTATCGTTACATTTGGCTTTTTCCAATTCTTATGATTATTGATAAGTACTGAAACTACCCAAGCAGTACGTCTCCATTCCTGATCTTGCACATGATTATAGTTTTTTAGTAATAAAGAAAACTCCCTATAATCAAGATTCCAGAATTCTTTAGGCTTTAAGCCTAATACTGATAAAGCAGTTATTTCTAACTGCTCTAACCAATCTCTAATAGTTTTTAATCTGTTTTTGTGGCTGGCTCCGGTTCCGGCTCCTGATCTTCTTTCTGTTTCGGAGCCATCTTCTTTCCCAAATCCTGTAAGCTTTTGTTTACAGCATCAGTTAAGGCTTTAACATTGTCGGCTTCCTCGTTTCCTTCTTCTTCTTCGAACCAGTCCTCAAAATCATCTTTAGTGAAATCGCTTGGTAAGTGTTTGTTTTTCTTTTTCTTACTAGCTCTTAGTAATGCAGAAAAGCTATAATCAATCACAAATGAAAGATAATTTTTCCCTAAATCTTGAAGGTTGTAATCTGCTTTAATTTTAGAAAGAGCAACAAGGCTAAAATGAAAAACATATACTTTGCCTTTGCTAGTTAATTCTACTATCATACCTATTTAATTGATTGTGTTAATTATGCTGATACAGTTCCAAAGGTTGGAGCACCTTTTACTTTCCAAGATGTATCAATCTGAGAAATGCCTTCCACTGGAAATCCTTTTGCTGCACTGGTTAAAAATGCCACATAAACATCCTCTGGCTCTCCTACTACATCAGTGCTAACTGTAAGCTCACAAATAGTCTGAGCTGCATAAATTGCGCATATTTCAGCCCAGTTTAAATCAGCTTCATAATTTACAAGTGCTGAAACATCAATAGTGGCAGAGTTTGTATCTGGTAGCGCATCAGAATAATTGCCATCATCCTTACAAACTGCTTCGATTTCAGAAGTTTCTAAACTCACATTACCATCTGTTTGGCAGCCTAATAATGTTTTGTTTCCTGATCCACCTTGTGAAACTGGATCGTCATCAATCCAAATTTTAATTAATTTACCTTTAACCTTTGACATGGTTTTTTTCTTAGTTGGTTGAAAGAATCTTTATGTTTTGTACCAAGCTGTATATGTTGCATTTTTTACATATAGCTTTGCTTGTTCTGAATATGAATCGAATTCTGTTTCGTATTCTATATCTAAATCTTTGCTGTTTGATATACCTTGAAAGCCATCAAGCAAGAATCTTATTCTTTCTGAAATAGTCTCACATTCTCCATATGATAAAGACATAATAAGTACTGTAAAATCTATTTCGTCAAGCCTGCCTACTCCGCCAGATTCTGTCTTGCATTTGTTTGGATCAGCATCTTTACGGATGAGTACAATTAAAGGAGGATTGATTTTTTGAGGAGCACTAACCGGATAAATTTTAGTTGATACCAAACCTGTTAAAGTGGCATCTCCTATTAATATCGCTCTTACACCGTCTATCATCCTTTAGCCTTTTTTATTTCTCTTAAAAAAACCTGCTCAATGTTGTCAATTACTCCGGCTTCTACTTGTCCCTTTGTTTGCTCCCAAGCTGGCCTCATAAAAGGATTAGGCTTCATGCCTTCAGTACGTTTTGCAAAAACTAAAACCCCGTTATACTCGAAAACTAAAAACCTCCCTTTTTTTGGAGTTCGATCTTCAGTACCAAATTCTACCAAATGAGCATGATAACCTTTGCTTTGTCCTTTTACACGTGGCCCAACCCATAACCCGGCTTTTAAATTTCTCTTTCTCTCACTGCCTTTAGAAACAAAGATTCCAATACTCTTTTTTAAATTCCCTGTTGGGCCTTTTGGCGCTAACTCTTTTGCTTTTTTTACAAGTGGTTGAGCTGACTTCCTAAAAGTATTTTCAATCACTTTTTTAGTAAACTTGCCATCAAGCCCCTTTAAAAGCTTTTGAGCATTTTCAAGTCCTTTTATTTGAAAGTCTTTAGGCATTAGTTACCCTCTTGTGTTCTATCTTTATTAATAGCAAAAATCCGCATGGCTTCACGCCTTCCAAGTTCTTCTATGCTTATGATATCATAGATTTTACTGTTTTCATCTACAATTCGCATAGCTTCGTCTATACCTGATAAGTACCTGATTTCGAAATAATCTTGCCTTTCTGCTACCAGTTGGTTTGCCTGAAAGGTTTCTTTATTTCTTGTTCTGATATCCTTATTCTTACCAGCCCAAACAGTGGCAAATGTTGACCATGTTTGAGGTGTATTTTGCCCGTAATCATCTTGCGTACTACTGGCAGACTCAATTACTATCTGCCTATCAAGCTTTGCTGCATCTACCATTAGTACTGTATATAAGGTGTAAGAATTAGCTCTGCTGCTGTCAGGTTATTATTACCTGCCCTTCTGTCTACTCGATCACTATCGTAAAAAGTACCTGCAAAAAGTTTTACAGCGGTTAAAACATCTACTGGCACGCTGTCGGTATCTACACCAAATCCGGCGGTATATTCTACTTCAACCGCATTTAGTCTATCATAAACAGAAGGCCATGAATAGCCCTTGGCTTCTCTTATAATCGCTGGCTTGCTGTTTAAATCTGAATCGTAATAGTCAGAAGAAAGTGTTTGAAGCTGATTATCAGTATCGTAATACTTGATGCTAGCTATTGCAGAAACTCTACCTTTTGGCAACTCGAAAGCACATGGAAAACAATCGTAGTAAGCAGTAAAAACAGTATTTAAAAAAGCAATCTGAGTAAAGTTTTCAGCCTTTTTTGTAGCAGATTGTATAAAGCTGTTAATCAAATCGTCCTCTGTAGTAGTTGAAATTCTACTGAATTCTTTTTGAATAGCTGCTGTATAAAGCTGGTCTGGCGCTGTTTTTACTTTTATGCTTTTTGGTCTTACTGCGTACATTGGTTTTACCTTGTTTCAGCCTTTGTTTTCCCGACTTTTTTCTCTGGTTTTTCTACTTTTACAGTAGATTCCTTTACTTCTTCAGCGTATCCTTTGCTAATAGCCTCTTCGCCTTCTTTTTTTGTAACTTCTATTTCATCACCTACAAAGCAAGCAAGGCCAAAAGGCCGTTTTTTTATCTTAATTATCATAGCTTACTAAAGATTAGCTCAATAAAGCATCTAACATCGCAGCCATTGACTCTGGATGCTCCATGTCAATATCCCACCAAGAGTTTACCGTGAATTCAACAAGAGCATTTTTAGACTTGGTGAAAGGATTAATAATCAAGTCTATGCCTGCCCAGTTTGCAATAATAACTTTTGAGAAATCACCAAAAATAATAGCGTGACAAATACCCGAGCTACTACCTTTAGTTAATGTACTTGGAACTTGAGTAGATGCTAATGCATTGTAAGAGTTCAACTCACTTCCACTGTTAGGCCAAATAAATAAACCTGAACCGGCATCTATTTTAGTAGTTTTTAGTAAGCCTCTAATTTGTGGAGTAGTTAAGTAATGCAAATTACCCATTAAAGCATTGTCTACAGCTACAGCAGTTTCTAAAGCTACAATGTTTGCGTGTGTTGGCACGGCTCCATCAGTCCCACCAACTACAGAGCCAATTCCAGCAGTACCAATAATACCAGTAATTGCCCCGCCATTACCTTGAATCATTGTTTTATCAACACTGATTTTAATAGCTCTTTCTAGCTTTCTTCTTACAAAAGCTTCTGAGTTTGGCTTGCTTTGGAAAAGCATTTGTTTTGCAACATCTACTGTTAAGCCTAATCTATTAGGAGTTAAGCTTACATTGTTCAATGTCGGTGTTTCCTCTGCGTTTTCGTCTGTTTCACCTTCCCAAGTACCTTCAATTACACTTGAATCTCTAGGATATTTAATATCACCTTGCAAACCAGTCATGATATTCACACCTAAAGTTTCACCTACCAATTTAGGCTCCAATGCTGGAATAATTGAAGGCATTACATCAGTTTGTACTACATCGGTTCCCTCTGTGCCTACTGTTAGGTCTCTTTGATTACCTATTTTCATAAAGAATCCTGGAACGCCAACGCCCTCTAATATAATACCACTAGCTCTAGCTTCTTTCCTTGCTTCTTCGTGCATTTCTTTAGCTAGACCTTCACTTACATTGCCACCACTCTTAATGATATCTGAAAAAGAATATCTTTTGATGATTTTCTTTTTTTCTTCTATTTCAGAAGCTGAAGGAGAATCCATTGCAGGAGCAAACCTTGCCGCTTCCGCTTCTAGCTCCTCATTTTTCTTTAAAGCTTTAATGGTATTTTGAAGTCCTTCAATTTCCTTCATGGTAGAATCCCACTCTTTTTGCTCTGCTTCTGTAAGAGTTTCGCCTTCCATTCCGTCAAATATTGACTTTGCTTTTGCCTGAAGAAGTCCTAATTTCCTCAGTAATTCTTTTAATTTCATAGCTGGCTGGTTTATTTAATATCAAACAATTGCATTTCGAGCACCATCTTACTTTTTGGAGTGCCTTTAAATGTTTCTTTAATTTCTTCTTGCTTGTTGGTTGAAAATCTATTTTCAATAAGGTCTAAAACTTCAGCTACTCTCATGTTTTCAATATCTGAGTAACTTTTGCCTAAATACCTTTTTACATTGACTAATACCTTAGCTCTTTGCTCTCTTATACTTCTCCCTACTGCATCTGGATTACTTGGAATATTTACAATGCTCCATTCTAAAAGCTCTTGGCCTTCGTAATAGTAAGTTTCTCTGCTTTTGCCTTCCGCTTCTTCTCCTTCTCCATATCTCCCCTTTCCTATTGGTAAAAATCCTACTGAAGTAGTTCTTAATGTGCCGAATTCTACCTTTTTTCTGATCTTATCGGCCAATGGGTTTATGTCTGCAGTTTCAAAAGTTGGTTCTGCAATCAGTTCTTTGTTTTCTACCCAAACTTTACTATGACCAATTACATAGTCAGGATCAGCACTTTTGCATAAATCATTGCCGTAAACATCATGCTGGTAGCCTACAATTGGGTTGTTATTGTAGTTTTTTAAACCCCAATTATCCATGTTTAACACTGTACGGTGTCTATCTCTGGTAGCAGTAGAGATTACAAACTGCTTTTTACCCTCTTCACTTTCAACTGCTCTTAATACACCCTGTATAAATTCTTCATCCATAGCATTAATGTTTATGGCCGTTTAACTGCTTATTTTTATTAAGATTGATTAGCTCTTGCAAGACATCAATAGTTATAAAGTCTTTTTCTAGCTTTTTAGAAATTTCTTCAGCTTGTTTGCTGCTTGTGTTATTGGCAGTATTTTTTAGCTCTGTCATTTGCATTTGCACCGTGTAAATCTCACCTCCATCTATGTTGTTATCATCTTCCAAGCTTCTTATTTCGTTTCGGTTGTAGATGCCGTTTTGAACCATTTTCATATAGTAATCTGATTGAGCAGCTACATCACCACGCAAAAGAGCTTTTACATTGAACTTGAAGAAGCTTTTACCCTGCTCGCTATCAAAAAGAAACTTTTTATTGAATTCGTGCTCGTATTTGGTAAGAGTAAGTAGTACAGTATCAATATAGAATTCTGTATTTAGCTGCGAAACATTGTTGTAATGCGCATCCTTTAAAAAGAAAGCTTTTGTAGGAGGTACGCTAAAAATCCGGCAAATATCTACGCCTGAAAACTCCCTGCTTTCTAAAAACTGAGCATCTTTAAACGGCATGGTAATAGGCTTGTACTCAAAACCATACTGCAATAAAGGTGTGCTATGGTGATTATCTAAGCCACTGGTTTGTTTTTTCCATCCCTTTTTAAAGTTCTCAAGCTGTTCATCATCTTTAAAATGATAGCCAGTAGGTGATGTTAAATAACCTTCAGTTACCGCACCATTTTTAAAAAACTTCTCTGCACTAGTTTGTTGAGCGATTGACAGCCCTAAAGTAGCCCTATGATGTGCTATATTGCTAAGCCCTACAATACCATTAGAGCTAAAATTGGTCACATTTATAACATCTTCATGCTTCCAAACTTTGTCTACTTTTTCACCTAAGAAATTTTGCTTTTGATGGTAGAAAACTTTGCCTTTACTTACTTTTATTTCGGTGTGCTCACGTGGTAAAACCTCTAAGCTATAAGCTACGCCAGAACTATTGCGTATAATTCCAGCAAGTGCATTCCCTCTTAAAACTCTGGTAGTTTCAAGTATTTCTAAACAAGTAGAAGGAGTTAAAAAATCATTAGGTGAGTAATGCAACATTTTGTCTCTTAAATCACCCTCTTTTACTTCTTTACCATTATCTGTTTTTGAGCAAAGCCTTACAGGTAATTTAGCTGGAATACTAGCTAACAAACCAACACATCTATTTGCTGTTGGAATAGCAGTGGCATTATTAAAATTAACACTTACACCCGCACCGCTTTGGTTTCTCATAGCTTCAACAAGCCATTGCTGCGGATGTTTTAAATCTGATCTTAGTTCAGCGTCAAAACTACCAGCTCTATAACCGGGATTATAGAATAGTTTGTGGAATAAATCTTGAAAAAATGCTGGCTTACTCACAGATATTATGTTAATTCGTTTGTAAAATAATATATTATTTATTATTAAAACAAATATTTTGTATTATTGTACAGTTAAAGCTTTCTATTACTAGTAGATAGGGTTTAAAAAATTGATTTAAGAATTATTAAAAGCTGGGCTTGGTAAGTCTGGCTTTTTTATTTTATGCCAAAATGAGAAACAAAATAAACCACTGCCAAGGCAAAACAACCCACGCCAAATAAATACAATACTACTGTAAAAAATCCTCCTCCCTTTTGAGTGTAATCTTCTATTGGATCAGGAAATAAAGGCTTCATTATATAAAGCTCGTTACCTTCTTTTTTCAATCTTTTTTCTAGCTCTTTTTTTAAAGCTGTTGTAGGTACTTTTGATAGGTTCATAGCTTAAATACTTATAATTACATCTCCTTCAATTGTTTTAAATGGTGGGTTAAATGTCATATACTCACCAAGTGCCATCACTGCACTTACTGGCCCATCCACTTTATTTTTAGATTTCTTCTTGTCTATCTTAATGTTTTCTGCTGGATCGCTGACTATCATAACATTAGACATCATCCAGCGCATAACTGGATTACCATCATGTTGCAATCTTTGAGAAATCACCATTTTTTCAAACTCCTTTGTTGGTTGGCTCATAGACTTAAAGCCTTGCCTAAACTCATTCATTTCTATTTCCTGTTCTTGGAGCTTTGCTGCTATGTTGGTAGCTTCCCAAGGATCATAAGCAGTAGATTGAATGTCAAACCTTTTATGTAAATCGAGAATGAAGTTTATTATAAAGTCATCATCTCTTACGTTTCCGGGAGTTTCTATTAAGTGGCCTTCTTCAGCCCATTTACTGTAAGGAGTTAATTTATTTTCGGATCTATTCTTTACTTGATCTTCTGGACAAAATAAGAAGGTAATTATACAGCCTGAAATATGGGAAATATCACATTCTGAATCTGGAAAAAACAGCGTATAAGCGTTTATATCCATTGTTTTTGCAAGGTCTAATCCTGCAAAAGCTGTTTTACCCTTCAAAAACTCCATTAAATCAAGGTCAAAATTATTAGCTTTTGCCCTGCATTTTTGCCAGTCTTCATCTTCTATCCATGTAGTACCTACATTAGACCATATACCTAAGTGAAGTTGTTTAAAAACTGGCTGGTAAGAAGGAGTAACAAGCGCCCTTTTAAATTCTTTTACAAAGTAGCTCCTTTTTAAGCTTACATCCATGTTTGGATTAGCCATTGCCCAAACTTCTGGATTCTTCCAGATTTCAGAATCTGCTTTTAATTCTTCCAGACCAAAAATAATAGTAAACCAGTTGTCATCTTGGAAGCCGTCTACACCCTTTAATACATTTATTGAATACTCTCTGTGAATATAACATATGGTTTGGGTGTCTTTTCCGGCTGTGGTGATTTCGAAAATAAGTGGCTGGTCCTTTGTTCCTGTAGCTGTTGAAACTACGTCAATTACTTCAGAGGTTTTGTGAGCGTGCACCTCATCAATTGCAGCTCCGTGAACGCTTAACCCGTCCATTGTATCAGCATCAGCGCCTAAAGGTTCAATCTTACTATTGAATTCTGGAAGGCTTATGTTATTGGTAAGAATAGTACAAACCTGAAGAAGTTCTTCAGACTTTCTAAGCATATTCTTAGCATAATTGAAGGTAATTTTAGCCTGATCTTTCTTTGTTGCTGCTGTGTAAACCTCTGCTCCTTCCTCGCCATCTGCTATGGCTAAGTATAAAATAATTGCCGCTGCAAGTGGTGATTTACCGTTTTTTCTTGGAACTTCTACATAAGCTGTTTGAAATCTCCTGTTTCCGTATTCATCAACCCAGCCAAATATATTCCAGATAATAAATTGCTGCCAAGGTTCTAAAATAAATGGTTTGCCTGAAAACTTTCCTTGCCAGTGCTTTAGGTAGTTTTGGATAAAATCTATTGCATGCCAAGCTCTTTCTGTATCAAAATAATAACCCCTTTCCCATGCATTGTCTAAGTCATCTAAATATCTCTTACATGCAAGCTGAACAATTTTAGTTTGCTTAATTTTTCCTGAAACAACATCAAGCGCATAGTTATGTCCGTAACTATAGAGCCTCATTTATTTTTCCTTTGGTTGATGAATCCTATTATTCCATCCTTCTTTTTTTCTTTGGGAGTTGGATTTGGTATGTGCATTTTACTTCGGTCTGTAGGATTGAGACCAAATAATTTAAAATTACTCATTGCCTGAGCGAAGGCTTTATTAGCAATATTTATTTTCGGATTAGCTGATAAACCTTTATTATAAATTTCACCTGTTGAAGTAGTGCCCTTTGCCATAAATGTGCGACCTTCTTTTTTCAGGTCTTTTTGCATATCTATGTAAGTTCCATATTCATGGCAGCCAGCATTAAAAAACTCTAAATCGAGCTCGGTAAAAATTCCTTTTTCTATAAGCTTATCAATAAGCTGCCTGAAAACTCTTTTCCCTGTGGCGCAAACCCAAGGAGCTGGCTTTGGTGTTTCTGTTGGCTTTTCTATAATAGGCACATTCTTTTCTTCGCGGTCCTTTCTTGTCGTACCTTGTAAATCCTTTAAACTCTTAGGTTTTCTATCAAATGGATTGCCTTTTGATTCCATAATTTTGTTGTTTTACCCCCTCCCCCTACAGTTTGAACAGTGACGGAGCATACGCGAGACTTAACAATCGGTTTATAAAAGATTGGTTTTCAACCTTTTATATCCCCCTCCCAGCGTTCTTTACCACTCTTAGAATTGTGACATGTAGAACATAACAGCTCTAGGTTATCCATATCAAAAAAATCTCCTCCTTCTCTTACTCTCCTCTTATGATCGACTGCATAATCATTTGGCTTGATGCCTACTTGTGTATAAATGTTATTGCGTAAACATTCCTGACATAGATACTTATCTCTTACCTTGACTGCATCTCTTACTGTTCTCCATTGAGTAGTGTTATAGTTCTTACTCTTTTCCTTTCTTCCCTCCTGTTTGCCAGTGGTTGCTTTCTTATCCCACCATCTAGGTTTCTTAACTATCCTAGCCATTTAATGTTACTATTATACAAAATCTGTATTATTGTATAAATTTAAAAGAAAAAAATTGACAAATCCAACATTACAAATACAAAGCTTATTTACGACATGTCAAATGATAGTAAAGAATTTAATCCCGAAAGTAAGATGTTCGATTTAAAAAACATGTCTCAAGATGAGGTTATTAGGCTCATGTACAGAGACTTACACGAATTGAAAGATAAGTTTGATAATAAATACCAGACAATGGAAAAGGATATTATCGAGCTAAAAACAAAATTAACTGTGTTTAGTGAAATAAATAAGTCTAAGCCCGTGCAAGATAACCAGTGGCGAGAATGGATAAGATTTATAATAACTATTGCAGCCTTTATATTTACATTCTTCTTTCTAAAGAAATGAAATATTCCAGCCCAGCACACCGGGCAATAAACTTTTTAATTATTCTAACCTTCATTACTCTTATGAATTTATTTAAAACTCAATTGGTAGTGTTATTACTACTGCTATCTTCTTTTGCTTTTGGTCAGGATATGCGCTTAGCCTCTATTCCTGAAGGCCAAGTTAGAAACTATTACGATGTGCAATGGCAATCTATTTTGCCTTTTGTAGAGTATGGAAGCTCAACACGTGGTATGAGTACTGCACCCGATAGTATTATTAATACCGATCCTATAGAAAAGTTTAAACCTATCAGCGTAGGACTTAATGCTACTCAAATATGGAGTAAAGACAGTATTGTGCTTAATATTCCATTAGAACCAGGATTAAAAGAGATAGCTTTTTATTTCAATAATTATTCCCTGCATGGAACCAATTTTAGTAGGATTATTCAGATATCTTATTATAAAAGAGGAAAGCTTATACAATGGAAAGAGATTAATTTAGCAGAAAGATTTAATCAGCAATTCACTTATGAAATAAGCTCTTACCCAGTAGATACAGCCCAAATATGTAGATTTGTTTTAACCTCAACGGGTGGAGATGGCTTTGTAACACTGAATGCATTTGAAGCGATACCTTCAGGAGAATTGCCAGCTTATTGGGATATGGAAGCTTTATTGCAAACTGAACCAATAGCAGAGAAGCCCAGTATAACAGATACTACTTTAAAAGTTTTTGTCGATCCACGTGTAAGCGAATTAGAGGAGAAGATGAAGACTATGTACAATTACATACAATTTCAAGATAGTCTAATTAATGAAATGTATTTTGATTTATACAATATCATCATGGATACTATCTATATTGATAAGGACGGTAACATACTTGATAAATAGCAAAAGCCGGAATTAATCCGGCTTTTTTCTTTGCAATTAGATTAATGGTGAGATGTACTCTAACCAAGTACCGTACTCTTCTAAAACACTTTCTATTTGCCGGTAATTGTTTACTACCTTTTGCCGTTCGTCTATGTCTAAGTCAGTTTCTTGACTAGCCCAGCATAATAGTAATTCTTTTAAAGTACCTTGTAATTCAGGGATGTTTTCTGTTAGTGTAACCATATTATGTAGAATTTTTAGCATTTGGGCAATAAGAAAGCGGTACTGCCCTCCCCGCTGCTAAAGCCTCTACATAAGGCTTGAATATGCCATTACAACATATTCACGGTGAGCAATACCGCTTTCCTCTATGCGAAGATAGGTATTACAATTTCTTATGTAGATTTTTTAGCGTTACTAATGTAGTAATTTTTTGTATACATAAAAATATATTGTAACACAATTTGATATATTGTGTAGCATTTACTACAATTATGGTATACTAAAAACACTTACACCAATGAAGAAAATAATACTTACTGCTTTAATTTCACTCTTTTCTCTTATCTCCTATTCTCAACATATTTCCGAAACACTAATAAATCTTAAAAGGGAATATAACCCACTTTTTAAAAATGAAGCTGCAGCTCTTGCCTTTACTTTCTTAAAAAACTATGATGTAAATGGAAGTGATACCTCTTATGTATTTACCATAGAAGTATTTAATAGAAAAACAGTGCTAGAAAACTTTGCCGTAGGAGCTGGCTTTTTATCTAATTACTTTGGTAGCTCTGTTGCTGGTAATTATAGCTTTAATGATGATTATGGAATAGTATTAATGGATAAGGCTAAATTCGATGATTTTGTAAACGGAATCAATAAAGTGTATGTATTTGCCAATAGTGCTAAAACCTTTATGAAGGCATCAAACAACATGGTAGCTACTTATAAGATCGATCAACTAACAGTAGGTAGTGAATACAGACCGGATAAATTAGCAGAGAATAAGCTTGTATTTTATTTGCAGATAGGAAAAGAAAACAGTTTTCAATTTTCACAAGTTGAATTCGAGGAACTCTTTAAAACCATAAAAGAGGTTAATAAAATATGGGGCAAGGTTTAATTACTAACCTCGCCTCTTGCTGCTTTAATTAATAATTAAAATCTCTTCTTCCTTGTTTCTTTCTATCAAAGCAAAGCATTGGCTTTTGTTTACTGTTTTAGAGATAAGGAATTTTCTTTGATATGCTTCTTTATGCCATTCAGCTACTTCTTTACTTAATGACCATGCAAAGGCAGTATCATTTTCAGTATTAGTTCCTCTCCATACCTCGAATTGCTCAGGAAGGTTTTTAAATCTTTCATGTTCTTCAGGAGTAGAAAAGTAATGTTTATGCTTTCTGTTTGTTGTGAATAGATGTCTAAATATATCTTGTCTCGCCACACTCCCACAAATTACCCAAACACTTCTTAGCAATTCCCAGTATCTATAATCTGATAGATTGTTTCTTTTATTTAGGAATATTTCAAATACTTTGTTTTGATCTCTTTCTATATCCCAAGCTTTGATAATTTTCTTTGCTATTTCACTATCTCTCCTTAAGACCTTTTGTCTAAGCTTAGGATATCTCCTAGTAAATGAAATGGTTTCATTATTTGCTTTTGCTTCTATTGCTCGATAAATATTTGATATTTCTGAATTCATGATATAATACAATGATTTTTAATATAAATGCAGGGTTTGTATTTAATCTGTCTTTTAAAAGTTCAATTTTTAAGGCTAGATTACTTTAAGACATTTCTAATTTGATTGACTTTGTATCGCATTCCTGCTTCAAACATGTAAATCATAGCTTCTTTTAGGTTATTTATTTTATCTGTATCTATATACACCTCTCTGAGATCATCTTGATATATATTTCTTAAAGCCTAATTCCTTTAAAGCTTCTACTAGCTCTTTCTTGAAATTATTTGATTCCTCCATTCTCTTTAAGTCTTTTAATCTCCTGTTTTAATTCTTTTATTTCTTCAAAAAGGCATAGAAAAGCATGAATTTGGGTGTAATTAGCGCTATTTAAAGCATTCCTTCCTTTGCAAGCATTTTGAAGCATTTCGTGTAACTCATTAAATGAGTAATCACTTTTTATATGCTCTGTATCTTCTTGTTTTGGTAAATCTTCTAGTTTGCTCATTTTTTATTGATTTTATAAACTTTCAAATCCTGACCAGCCATTATTCCATTTAGATTTTTTAAATGAAAATGAAAACCCGCAATTATTATCTTCAAGGCATTTTGCAGCTAAAAAAGCATGGCTATTTAAAACCTCACATTTTTTGCCTTGTTTTAAAAAAGAAAGTAATTCGATACCGTTCTTAGGTCTTACTATTTCCATCATTCATACATTAAATAGTAGTAATAATAAAATTCTTTTTCATCTTCAGTAAGCTTATTGTACTCTTGATATAAGGCATGTATTAGAGCTAGTGCTAGTAAAGAGTAAACAATGTACTGGTATATTTTAATTAGGGTTTTTAGTGGTTTCATATTTAGTTAAACTAACTATGTAAATATCTAACTCTATCTACTTGATGTTGATTTAATTTCATCCAAGAATCTAATTGGCTTACATCTCTTGGGCATTTACTCCATTGCTTATCATGCTGGTTTATTGCTTCTTCAAGATGCATCATGCATGCTTCAGGATAAGGAATTAAAAGCCAATTTTCCATTAAAAGCAAATAAGCGTGATGTTCTCCTTTTTTGAAATGATGCTTAACCTTAAATGGTAAGGTACAGATTACTTTTCCGCACATTGGTGGATTAAATACAGGTGTCCAATGATAAAAACACCAAACTTTATCTCCTCTTTTAAATTTCATAATCCTGATATATCTAAATCCTTAATAAATTCGTGTAATTCGTCTGTAGATGGTAAAAAGATGTTTGTTAGTTTTGGTATTCTTTCTTCTAGGGAGTATACAAAGCTAGTTGCTATAAATTCACCTCGCCAATAGTGTAGTTTTTGGAAGCTACCGTCTTTATATTCTAATGTTCTTATAAATCTTGATTCAAAGTTTAATATTTTAAACTGTTCATTCATAGATAAATCAAAGAATAGTTTTATTGACTTTTTCATAACAATGTGAGTTTAAAAAATTGGTTGGTTTTAGTATTCAAAAATTACCCTTGCTTTATTGGTGGATCATAATAATAATAAACATCTCTTTTTGATAAGTTTAATACCCTTATTTCAAACCTAATCCCAATTCCTTTCCAGAATAACACAGATAATCCAAATAGAGTAAATAGTATTCTGTAGGTTTTACCATCGTTACAAAGGTTTATACCATCATCCATTATAGCAATTATCTTTTTCATAGCTTTTTTACTTATGGTTTCTCGTTTTTAAAAAGTTCTTTCTTGTGAACAGTAAAAAACATTGGTTGCAATGGATGATTGAATGACATTACATTAACCCATAATCTACCAGTAAATAAAAGCTTTACTCTTTCCCAAAAAGAAAGCTTCCAACATGATACTACATATCCTTCAGTAGATTTTTCTATGTATGCTGGTAAGGGTAAGTACTCTTTTTGATCTTTAGCAAATACTATGTTTTGCTCTTTAAATGTGGATGGTTTCATGATATTTAAATTATGCAGCAAAGTATTATTGCTGCTATTAGTAATATAATTATGTCTTTCATTTTAAAGGGAGTGAAATAATTGTAAATGCCTCTGGATGTATGTATTCAGAAATATATTTCTTTGCTTTTTCTTCAGTAGAGAAGACTTCTCTAATTGTACTGTATTTAAGTACTATGTATACTTTCATTGCTGACTTTCTTTTAAGTGGTCTTTTTCAATTTTATCTATGATATCTCTGTACTCGAATTCAAACCATAACATGAAAAATAACCAGTGGAAATACCTATTAAATTTATTGAATTGTATGTGTGGCTTCCAGTACCATTGAGCTTTGTAAAATATCTTAAGCTTTATTTCAAAGCCTGATCTTACCCTTTTCATTTTTACAAGCTTATATCCGTATATTCTTGAATTAGGGTTTAGTATCCATTCTTTTTTTTCTTCATACCATTCTGGCGCTCTAGGTCCACCAAAATGATAAGCGTTTAATTCTGGATTCATTACTTGGTATAGCATAGCTCAATATTTTAAATCAGTCCAGTGTATTATTTTTCCTTCAAAGTCTTTATTGAACCATTTTATAAAGTCCATAAAGTTTTCAAATCCATCATTTCTGGCAAGTGTAGTTATACCAGTCTCCCATACATCCATACCATCAATATAGATATCCGGCAAATCCATAGTTTTTCGATATTTAATTACAATCTTTTGAGTTCCTGTACATATACCTTCACCAAACTGATTGTAATTCTTTGTTCTTACACCTGTAGCAAAATGTATTTTATTTCCCTCCTTCCATCTGTTGTGTGGATCTTCTCTTATGGTGTGTATCTTAGTTCCTTTTAATATTAGCTCCGGGAACTGTGGTTTAAATCCTAGTATCATGATTTTACTTTTATTATTTCAAAACCTGCTGACCTTAAGTCTTGAATGATTGCGTCTGTAATATCATCACATTGATTTGTAGTCATTCCTTTTAATGACATTAATACTCCTTGAATTGGTTCTCTAATCTCTTCTTCAAAAAAGTCTTTTTTAGGAAGCTTTACAACATAGCTATTAAAACCAGAAGCTATCCAAGTATCTTGTTTTATGCTTAATCGAGACATAGAAAAACTTTCATCTCTTAAAGCGTTTACTTGATCTTCATCAATTTCAGTAGTTCCGCTGCCATCTCTTTTGATTCTGGAAATAAATAATAAATGCTTTCCTTTTACATCTTTCATCTTACCACCATTTTTTTAGGTTCTTTTCTTTTAATATTTCGTAGGTTTTTAGTCTGTATTCTTTGGCTATTCTTTTTACCTCTGAGTCTGGAAGGAGTTTTACTTTTTTGGATTCTATTCTTAGATTGTCGTAAGCTTCAAATCCATACTTTTCTATTATTCTTTCTATAAACTTATCTTGAGAGCCTCCATTAAAAGTGTTTTCTTGTAAGCTTTGAGGTTTTACATTAAGCTCATTAAAGGCTACACTATAGTTTGTTGTGTTGGCATCTCTTACTTTAAAACAGTGGCCAGCATGACAATTTTTTGATCTTATGTCTAATAACTGGTTAGAAGTAAAACACCTTACTGTATAATCACTATTACAAGCTTTTAACTTAATGTATCTAGCAAACCAAAGCCATGCAGTTGTTTTGTAGAAATTAAACTTACCCTTTCTTACTCCTTTTATCTTTGGAAATCTACTAGCGCCCTTTAATTGGGTTTTAGTGTATTTCTGTTGAAACTGCCTTTTAGTAAGTCTCTCTTTTTTTGGTGTTCGCTCTGGCTTTGGATTTGCGTTTTTATAGACTTTAGTCATTATACATTATAGCTGGTTATTAATGAGTTTTAGTTGGATTCTTCCTTTTCCTTCTCTTTATCTTCGAGTTGTTTTTTTAGAAGTTTTACATACCAAACATTGTCTATATCTTTGTCTGTAATCTCCTCTAATTCTTCTACTGATTTTATTTTACCCCACCATGATTCACAGCCATAAATTACTTTGTTTATCTCTGGAACCAGTATAGCCGGATTGTACTGTGAGTGGTTTAATTGGATTACATCTTCTTTTATTTCTAGTTCAGAAGATAAAGCAGCCTCGCCAATAAGAAAGCCAATAAATGTTTTATCTCCGTATTCATCTGCGCAAGGCCTTACCTTTACTAAAGTACCCGCTTTTCCAGTCCAACCGTCTCTAACAGGTCTTTCTTTTGGGAAAGCGATATCTTTAATATCTGTAGATAGTACCATAAATCTAAGGCTTTTAATTTCACTGATTAGATTTACTAATATTTCCTCGCCTTTGTCTTCTGAAAATAAGTACTTGAATTGGTCATACTGTTTTATTGGCTCTAATATTTTTTCAATCTTATCTAGTATTTCTTTTGTTTTAGGCATCTTTCTTAAAAGTTTAAAAGTGAATTAATTATTTAGTTTTGATTATGATTGATTCCTGAGTATAGCCTTGATTTTATACAAGGTTGAACGTTTTATGTTTGCAGTTGAACAGATTTCCTTTTCTGTTAATCCTTCTTGTATAAAGTGGACTACTGTTTTGTACTTTTCTAAATACCCTGAGTCCGTTTTTTGGACGTTCGAACGCTGTTTATCAGTGCTAAAACCTATTTTTTGAGGTTGGACGTTCGAACTTTGTTTGTTTGTTTGAACTGGTTGCTGTACTGTTTGAACTTGGTTTGAGGGAAGCATAAAAGTTTGTGTTTTGCCATCATAAAACCTCGCCAATTGGAATAACTTATTAAATGTTGAATTATCTATCTCATAGGTTTCTACCTCGCCCGCTTTGCTTGCTTTTTCTGCTTCTTCTGATACTTTATAATCGAAATGATTTAAAAACCATAAACATGATAATATACCCAGTTCTACTACTATTGATACAAATATCCAGAAGTCACTTTTAAACCTATGATTTTGTTTTGCTATAAAAATAATTTCTTCAAACTTTACTTTAGCCTCGCCTAGACTGTTATTCTTTTCTAGCGATAAATTACTTAGCTCTGTATTAATCCTTTGTACCGACTGGCTAGTTCCTTCTTCATACATATTTATTCTTCCCTTCCAAACGAATTTTTCAGTTTCTTCTTTTTTGGCTGCTATTAAGGTATCATACTTTGCATTGATACTATCTAAAGTAATCTTGTATTCATCTTCCAGAAAGCTTACCCTTTTATCAAATGAAGAATGAATTTCTTTTACTCCTGATAAAGAAGAATAAACACTAAAAACAAATATGATTAGAGTAGGGATTAATACCCAGTCAAAGCCTTTTGTATAGTATTCTTCAAAAGTGTTATTAGTAAGATTATTCTTTATTAATTCAAGGCCACCATATAAAGCAATTGATATTGCTACAGCCACAGCAAAAGGAACAAAATCTAGTACATAGGATAGAAAATAAACACCTGTAGTAACACTAAATGCTGCAAGTAAATACCTAAATACAAACAAGATATTAAACAAGGAGATATACTTTTGATAAAAGGTTTTTGCAGTAAACTTTTCTTTTGCTCTTTTTAAGTGAGATTCTTTGTTTTGTTGCTTGAAGATTTTTTTTAATTTTGACATAACTCTATGATTTAATCATTGGTTTAAAATTCCCCGAATCTTGTTTAGCGACCTGTTCGGGGTTTATTTTTTTAATTTTGATTTACATAGCTCATCAATTGACTTATTAATAAGCTTTGCAATATTGCTCATCTCTTTAACACCTGCATGCAAAGCATTTATGATATCCTGTCTGTGTTTGGAAGGATCGTAGGTAATGTCTTTTATTTTATCTGTGCTTTCAATAGCTTCTTTGCCTTCTTTAGAAGAAGTTAATCCTTGTTTTGCTAATCCAGCGGCAAAGCCTGCTAAATTAACTGGCTTTTTGATGTCTCTTGCAGTCTGAATTTCCATTACAAATCTTGTAAAATCTTCTTCACTTATTATTTCAGTTGTTATAGGTGGAGCATAAGTAATTGTAAAATCACCTCTTTTTTTATCATAATATATGCTAGTTATGCCAGTGTCCTTAAATAAGTCTATGAAATCATTTACACAATTTCTTATGTAATGAAACTTTTGATCTTCTATATGTTGGATAGGGTTAAACCTTTCACCTTCTAATCTTGTCTTTCTGAATTCTTGAATTTCTTTAGGGATATTGCTTTTAAATGAAATTTTTTCTTTGTCAATAGTGCCATTACTAACAAAACCGCCGGGAGTAAGCCCACCGGGAATGAAATTAGGAATATCCACTTCTTTTAAATCTCCCTTTTCTGTCTTTATGAAATTGTAAATATCTTTTGCAATGTCTATTACATCATGTATAAATTCTCCTTTCTTGACATGCTTTATTGCTGTTTTAATTGCAATTATTTTTAAGCTTGTATCATTCATGATTTTATAAAAAGTTTAAATTGATTTTAACCTAGGTGGAGCTTAAAGCTTTACTAAGGATCAGCTTATTACACTTTAAGCTCCGTTTTTTTGAGGCCATTTAGCCTCGTTCTTCTGTCTGGTTTTTATGGACGGGTGGAAGGATTCGAACCTCCGACATAAAGAAGTAAGTTTATATTGACCTTTTTTAGATAATTTATAAACTGATTTTAATCTTTTGCTCTACCAACTGAGCTACACCCGTCTTTTTAATTGGATTCAATTGATTAACTATACAATATTATATTTAATTGTATTATTATACAAATATAATGTACATTAATTTCTTTGGGTGTACAATGTTCTTTCTTTAGTACAAAATACCTATTTGGGCTTTGGAATTGTACTATTCCTATTATTTGCTTGTGCAAATCTTTACTACAATAATCATTCTTTTGTTTGTATTACGCTGATAGCGTGTGTATTACGAAGGTATATTTAAATAACTGATGTTA
>NZ_CP111068.1 GCF_026250525.1 Chondrinema litorale | reverse complement strand
GACGCTTTTGGGAGAAGAGTAGGTTTGTGGCTACTTTGCCACGCTTCTTATCCTTGTAGAGGAAGTGCACCTTCAAGTCGATTCAGCCTGGCATTGAAGGCTTGGTAGCTTGGCAAGTCGGGAAACCAGTACAGCCAATAGGAATGCATCTGCTTTATCTGGAACTTTGCTCTTCCAGTATGGCAAAGAAATAGCAGGTGAGTACCTCTATATCAGTAAAATCACCCTTATTACTAAAACGTTGGCAATGCCAGTACAATTCCGTATTATAGCAATCCTGAATGAAGCTTTACGCTCCATTTTTCAAATTCTACTATTGATTCGCATTAATAGTATATTTAGAACAATTTAGGTTAAAAAACAAAGATTATGACTTTTAAAGGGTTGTTTATTGGCATTGATCGATATGTGTCTAGAGAAGCAACTTGGCTCAATTGTGCTGTACGTGATGCTCAGGCTCTCCATGCATTATTCACTGACACATTAGGAGGTAATACTAAGCTTCTTTCAAACGAGGATGCTATTAAAAATAGTATTGAAAAAGAACTTGAATCTTTAACGAATTGTAACATCAATGACGTTGTAGTCATTAGCTTTTCAGGGCATGGTAGTGAAACCCATGAATTGGTACCTTATGATTACAATTCACAAGATGTAAAAAATACAGCTATTTCATTAGAATCCTTACAACAATGGTTTGAGAAAATCCCTGCACAGACATTGATCTTGATATTAGATTGTTGCTTTTCTGGTGGTATGGGGGCCAAGGTCTTAAAAGTAGATTATCATCCGAAGATTTTAAAATCAACAACAACATTATTGGATCAATTATCTGGACATGGACGAATTATTCTTACTGCATCTGGTGCTGATGAGGAGGCTTGGGAAAGTCAAAAAACTGGTCATGGTCTATTAACTCACTTTTTAATTGAAGCACTGCAAGGAGTAGAAGAGGTACAAATTGCAGGTAAAATATCAATTTTTAAACTCTTAGAATATGTATCTAGAAGAGTTGTAGATGCCGCTGATTCTTTTGGACATCCTCAAAACCCAACTCTTAGGGGAACACTAGATAGTAATATTACATGGCCAGTTTTTAAGCCGGGAGATTTGTATGAAAAATATTTTCCAGATCATAGTCATGCTATTGCCAATAATGATCTACAAAGTCTTAAAGTTTTTGGTTTTTCAACTGAAATAATAAACGGATGGTCGTCATCTATTCCAGAATTGAATGAATTACAACTTGCAGCTATAAATCAGCATAAAATACTTAAAGGCAAACACGTTGTTGTATCTGCTCCAACATCTTCTGGTAAAACAATGATTGGTGAATTAGCTAGCCTCAAGTGTGTATTGGATGGGAAAAAGGCACTTTTCTTATTACCATTAAAGGCACTTGTAAATGATAAGTTCCGTCAATTTACTGAAATTTACTCTTCACTTGGAATTAAAACAATTGAAGCAACTGGCGAAAGTGATGATATATCACCACTTTTGAAAGGACAGTATGACATTTGTCTTTTAACTTATGAAAAGTTATTAGCTGTTATTCTTGGTAATCCACATGTTCTGGAACAAGTTGGTATTCTAGTCATTGATGAAGTGCAAATGATAGCCGATAAGTTCAGAGGAGCTAATCTTGAGTTTCTATTAACACTCCTTCGAATACGGAGAAGTGAAGGTATTGAGCCACAAATTATTGCTCTTTCTGCTGTAATAGGAAACACAAATGGTTTAGAGGGTTGGTTTGATGCAAGTAAACTTAGAAGAGAGGAAAGACCCGTACCACTTGATGAAGGGATAATTTTTTCAAATGGCGATTTTCGTTATTTAACAAGTGATACAAATGAAGAAAAATTCAAGCGACAAATAATTACACCAATATTCACAGGAAAGAATAGCAGTCAAAACATAGTTATCCCTTTAGTTCGAAAAATTATTCAAAAAGGTGGACAGGCTATCGTATTTAGAGAAAAAACAGGAGAAACATGGGGGTGTGCTAAGTATCTTGCTGAACATATTAATTTGCCCCCAGCAACGGAAGCTTTGTCAAAATTACCTTCTGGTGATCCGTCTTCTGCATCGAATAGGTTGAGGCAATGTTTACAAGGTGGAACGGCATTTCATAATTCACACTTAGATAGAGAAGAAAGACTTGTTATAGAAGAGAGTTTCAGATCTAAAGAATTAAAAGTTATAGCAGCAACGACAACACTGGCAATGGGAGTAAACACTCCCGCATCTGATGTAATAGTTGTAGGATTGGATCATCCTAATGGTCCCTATAGTATTTCGGAATATAAAAATATAACAGGTAGAGCTGGGCGTTTAGGATATTGGGATAGAGGAACATCATATCTTATTGTCAAAGAAATGAGGAATGAGCATCATTATTGGAATTACTATATTTCAGGTAAACCGGAAGATATATATTCACAATTTTTTGCTACAAATACGGATCTTAGAAGCTTGATTATACGTGTAATATCTCTTTTTCAAAAAAATATGCCAACAGGAATTCTTGTAGAAGATATCATAAGGTTTTTGGAATATAGTTTCGGTGCATTCCAGTATAAAAAACAGTATGGATCATTCTTTTATGACCACAATCATTTACAATATGCGTTAAATGACCTTGAAGACCACAAACTAGTAATTCGCTCAGATAACAACCAAATTCAACTTACAAAACTAGGTTTCTTAGCTGGTGAAAGTATTGTTTCGGTAGTTTCTATAATTCGCTTCATAGAATGCTTGTCACGTCTTCATGTACATGAGATTAGCGATCTCCAATTACTGGCAATTTGTCAGATATCAGAAGAACTTGATAATGTTTACATGGCAATTAATAAAAAAAGTATTAAAGAACAAAGTAAATGGCAGAAAGAATTACGCAAACAAGGTTTGTCAAGCGTGTTAATTAACTTATTAACTCATAACGCAGAAGATCAAGCAACAGTCACTACACGTATGAAAAAATCAATTGCTATGATTGCTTACATAAGTGAAATGACTTTAGAAGATATTGAGATATTTCTTACAAGTCATATGAGAAAAGAGCCAATAGCAGGAGCAATAAGACAAACAGCCGCTCGTACATGCGATGTTTTGCCTACAGTTGCTCAGATAGCTGAATACCTTTATCCAAATCATAACATTGTCGATAAGGTTGATTTATTGTTGGCAAGATTAGCTACTGGAGCTAGCTCAGAAATGACATATTTAACACTTTATACTGGTACTAAACTGACAAGAGGGAATTATTTAGCTTTGATGAAAGCTGGTTTTACAAGTTTTGAAAAGCTTGAACAAGCCGATGATATTGCTCTCTTAGACTGTTTAGGAGCAGATAATTTTAAGCTGACTGTAATTAGAGATGCTATATATAACATGCAGCGGGAGAATAATGATGAAGAAATAAGCTTAAAACCATACAAACGAACTACCTAAAGTGAAGTTGTAGATGTAATTTTCCCTCGTAATATAATCAATATCCTATATCTGTTCCACTACCTCTTCTTTGAGTATTTTGTACTTTCATTTCTTTCTGATGGGTCTTGTTCTCTTCATATCTGTTGATGATAGAAGCCTTTTCCTCAATGCTTCTACACTCCTTCATTCCCTGTTGGACCTCAAAACTCTTATCGAAATTTCTGTCATAGCTAAAGTGTCTGTCCCAACTTTGTTCAATACTGATTTTGTGGGTATTCCTGTTGAAGCCTGCATGAATTGCAGCTCCTTGCTGCCCTTGCTTTCTTGCATTGGCATTCGGGGAAAGGTAATGCTTTTTGTCCTTACTCTTTCTCCCTAGTATCAGATGACAGTGCATATTGTTACCAGGCTTTGCTTCACCTGATTTTACTAGCCCTTGTTGTACTTCTTTGTCAGTTCCTTTATAGTAGCGGTGGCGCTCTATCTTACCATAGATGTTCAAATCAGAAGCTTTCAATCCCTTTCGATTAAAATCACGAGCAAGCTGTGGAATGTACGCTTGTTGTATCCACTGTCTAAACTTGTTGGCATCAGTACCAATATGCGCCAGTTCTTCCTTGGAAGGGTTGATAGTAATCATATAGAACTTGGCATCTTTTTTCTTCAAACCTCCCCGATTGGTGTCCAGATTCTTATCCACTTCTTTCTTGGTGATGTTATCTTTATCAAGGTCAAAATAGAATTCTCGTTTCCCATTTTTCTCCATCATTTTATCTTCCTTATTCAGGTAATGGGTAAGAGTGGAAACGCTTCCCTTGTTGTTGATACCTGCCTGTCTAGTAAAATCTATATAAGGCATTTTATTCACATTTGTTTTAAGAATAGTAGATGATCATCTAATTAAAATAGGAGATTATTTACTTTAGATACTATCAAATCTCAAAGAACTTTTCCATATACTTATCATTCAACTCCTTTGGATTTTTTACATACTTTCCTACTCCAATTGCCTTTCCCCATTCTTGTTCTTTTAGATAATTACTGAAGAGTTGTATGGCCTTTTGAACAGCTTTCTTTCTGGTGTTTTCGAGACACTCCCATAACTTGCCTTGGTTGCGAAGTACCTTGGAAAGTTGCTCCTCCATTACTCCCATTTTATTAAGTGTTCCTACATTTTTTTCAAAGGTGCGATAACCCACTGCCATCTGATCAAGTATGGGTTCAAGCTTGGTCTTTTCTTGTTGTTTGATAAAAGAGATAATACGGTTATTCTCCTTCCGTAATTCCTTGATGGCCTCCTTCAGATTGGTATTTCTTTCGTCAGTTGGATCCATCCCCGTCCTATCAAAAAAGTCTATCATCTGGGAAGTGAATTCTTTCATGTTCCTACCATGCATAGAACATAATTTTTCTAGCTTGATATGATCTGTCTCGTCCATTAGGACTGTTTTATACTTTTTCATGTACTAGTATTTGGGTGTATTATTATACTAATATAATAACATTATCTTTTTACTGCCACTAAAAGAGTATTTTTATTGAATTATAATAATATATTATAATTCGTTTGCCCTAAATGGGCAAAACACCCCGTAGGGCAAGCGGGAACGCCATCTTTTCCATGTGTAACTTGGAAAGTGGCGTTCCCGCTTGCTATCTCTTGAGAGATACGAGGACAATTAGCTGCTTACGCAGTTTGCTGCTTTTTGTCCTTGTGGCTCTCATCATTTAACCTGTCAATTTTGACTCCTTTTAGAGTTTTATAGATAATTGAGGAAAAGTAATTTTCTAAAAAAAATAGACATCTCGTGAAAAAAATTTATTTTTAATAAAAGGAGACTATTTAAATTCTATGAACTTTATCATCCATGAAATTTTTTTACTTGTTTATAATATTCATTATTTATAATACTACATCTAGTGCAAAACATGCTGTTGACAATGACTCTATAGATCAAATTAATTTATCAAAAGGCGAAATTCTTATTAATGATTATCAGTTTGATAAAGCAATTGATTTTTATCATAGCATAATTCAACAGTCGTATCTTAAAAAAGATTGGGAAAACTACTTTCTAGCTAAAAATCAATTAGGTTACTGCTATAGAAGAATCAGAAATTATGATAAAGCATATACTGTTTTAAATAGCACCATCGATTCTTGTAAACTTCTTTTAGGTGAGCAAAATAAAATTACTGCATTAGGATATTTTTATTTAGGGCAATATTATGATTTTTTAAATAATTCAAAAGAAGCTATAAACTACTATACCAAAGCTTTAAATATTCGCTTAGAACTACATACTGAACCTCATAAAGATGTAGCCTTGAGTTATTATAATTTAGGTAATGTTTACAACCACGTAGTATTTAACTATAAAGAAGCTGAAGTTTATTACAAAAAGGCTTTATCCATTGAATTAGAAATATCTAATAAAGAAACGATTCAGACTGCAAGGATATATAACAAATTAGGTTCAGTCAATCGCCAAAAGAGGGATTATGATAATGCAATATTATATACTAGTAGAGCATTAGAAATACACAAATCTGCAAACTCAAATGATAACGATATAAGTAATATTCTAATTAATTTAGGTAATATTTATCTTCAGAAAAACGATTTTAAAAATGCTATAAAAGTTTACTTATTAGCAATTGAGCTTAAAGTCAAGCTTTTTGGAGATAAAAGTGATAGATTAATCATAGTTTATAATAACTTAGGTACAGCTTTTCAAAAACAAGAAGATTATTCAAATGCATTAAAGTATTATAACAAAGCTTTGGATTTAGTAGATAATTTTGAAGACTCTAATAGCATTTGGCATTCAAATCTTTATCTTAATATTGGATTATCAATAGGGTATGGTTCAATAAATTATAGTTCTGCTAAATATTACCTTAATAAATCTTTAAAAATAAGATGTGATAGATATGGGAATAAGCATCCTGAGGTGGCAAAAATTCATTATTGGATTGGAAAAATTCACCAACATTTTAAGGAAAATGATAAAGCTCTTGAATATTTTCAAAATGCACTTGTTGCTTCTATAGAAGACTTTAATGATACATTAATTCAAATTAACCCAAATAAAGAGATTGTTCCTAATGACCTCCTGATCGTAGATATTTTAAAAGAAAAGGCTAATATATTAAAACTTAAAGCAAATTTTTCTGACTCATTACACCACCTTTTATTAGCTTCTGAATGTTATACCATAGCTAGAGAAATTATTCTATCAAATCGATTTTCGTATATTCATGACGGGTCAAAACTTTTTTTATTTGAAGAATATGGAAATATCTTTGAAGAGGCAATTGATTGTTATTATCAACTATTTGAACAAACCAAAGATGAAAATTATTTAAACCTTTTATTCAGCTTTATGGAAACAAATAAAGCAGGTTTATTAGTAGAATCAATTTATTCCACAGAAAATAATCAATTAGAAAATACTCAGCCTCTTTTAAAGAGAAGAAAGCACTTAATTAATGTACAAGAAAAAATTAAAAATGAAATATTACAAAGAAATTCTTCTGATAAGGAACTAAACCAAGAGTTATTTCGAATAAGTATACAACTTGAACAATTGAGTGATTCGTTAAATAAGTTACATCCTCAATATCATATTTTATTATCTCCAGCTTGGGATAATGTTCAATTAGTACAAAATAAGTTGCAAAATTCAAGTTCTCAACTCATTGAGTATTTTTTTGGGGAAAAGCATATATATATGCTTGGCATTAGTAGTAGCAATTATAAAATCATGAGGATTATTAATTCTAAAAAAACTAATCAACACTTGGCTGACTATTATAAAGTCCTAACTAAGTCAAACGAAGAATCATCTCAACTTGAAGAAGAAAAAATATTTTTTAAATCATCATTTAATATATATAAAGAGTTAGTTCATCCTGTTTTATTGAACCATGATAAAATAAACAATCTAATCATTGTACCTGATGGAATATTGGAATTACTTCCTTTTGAGAGTTTGGTTACTTTATTAGATAATGAAAATATAAATTATAAGAATGCTCCATACTTACTATACGAATACTCAACAAGGTATCTATATAGTTCATCTTTATTAAATAGTCACCTAAAAAAAGGTACTAATAATGATAGGAACAATATGTTAGCTTTCAGTTATTCAGATACTAAGAATATTGGGAGCTCATATAGTTCTCTTTCCAACATAAGGGATAGTGATCTTAATGAACTACCAGGCACAGGTATTGAATTACAACAAATTGCTAATTATTTTGAAGGTGATTTTTTTATGGGAGATGAAGCTACCAAGCAAAACTTTTTAGAGAAGGCAAATAATTATAATATCATTCATCTAGCATTACATGGATATGGAGGAAAAAATAGTAAATATGATTCCAGATTATTCTTTAATCCTGAAAAAGAAAATGATTCGTTAAGTGGGGTGTTATTTACACATGAACTTTTAGGACTTGGTTTAAATGCTAATTTAGTAGTATTAAGTGCATGTGAAAGTGGAATAGGTAAACAGTTTAAACGTGAAGGAGTTTTTAGTGTTGGGAGAGGATTTATACAAGCAGGTTGCCCCACCGTTTTAAATTCACTATGGAATATCAATGATTTTTATTCAGCAAAGATTATTATAAATTTTTATAAAAAAATATATGATGGTAAACCTATAGATAAAGCTCTTCAAAGCTCAAAGATTGACTTTCTAACAGATGTTGATGAAATAGGGGCTAACCCATATCATTGGGCTGGTTTTACTGTTGTCGGTCAAAATCACACCATTGAAAGTAATCTTTGGAATAAGTATTTAATTACTTTATTAATAGTCTTAAATATTATTGTTATATCAGTTACATTATTTATAAAAAAAATCAAAAATAAAACACTTTTGAAGGCATGATTTAATAGTTTATTTTAGATTAAGTTGCCTATAGTACTTTAAATCCTAGAGGCAACTTAATCTTCAGTTAAGTGAATTATATATCATCATTTGTTAAAATTTCGGCTAAACTTAAAGTTTTTTTTTCACCATTAATATTAATTTCTATTTCTATCAATTTAAATGTTACTTCATCGCCACATTTCAAGTTTGCTGTTTTTGCATTATGTGCGAAAGCAAGTATTTTACTTTTCTTATTTTCTTTACAATCAGTTAAAATTTCTGATGTGATTATGTAGCCAAAATCATCTTCACCACTTCCACCATCTCTAGTATCATAAACTTCTCCTTGCATAATAGTAAATGTTTTAGTTAAAAATTTTAATAGTTAATGCATTTTACATAAAGAGGTCACCATAAAGTTAAAAAAAATGAAGACTTTTGTTAATTTTTTCACTAAATCATATAAGTAAAATTTTATATAATAAAAGTATGGATAAAATAGAAGGACTAATAGGAAGATCTGGTTTTTTAGGGTCTGATTATAAAGCAAAAGCTGAAGATATTCCCAAAACTATTGGTATAAGAATGCAAATTTGGAAAGAGTATCCGAAATCGAAAGGTTTAGTACTAGAAGAAGTTTACATTCATACAAATGTAGAACATGGTCCGAAGGATTCACAGTTTGATGTATTAATTGAAAATATTCCAGCTGTTCAAATCAATGAAGATAAGATTCAAATATTGAATAAGTATGAAGATGAGCATATCGATATGATTCATACGTATGCAGTTGCTAGATTAACTTTAACTATGTATCAACGTTTGTTAAAAAGAAAAATAGTATGGTCCTGGAATCAAAAGGGAAGTAATATACCTTTAAAGGTATATCCACACAATAATAAAGAAGCAATGAAACATGCAAATTTCAACAAAATAAATAGGAGTCTCAATTTTGGTTGGAAAGATCATGAAAAAAGAATTTATTCATGTAAATCGTTAGATGTTGTTGTGCATGAAACAGGTCATGCCATACTAGACTCATTAAAACCTTTTTGGGAAATAAAAAGAGATTTCGTTAAACCTCAAAGTTTTATTGAGCAACATTCAATTATTGAATCTTTTGCAGACCTCTCAGTAATTTTTTTTACCTTATCATTATTTGATATGGTCGAGCAGATTTTGGTTATATCTAAAGGAAATCTAAAGCGTGATACGCAGCTATCGAAATTAATGGAATACTTTGATTATGAAAGTTATAGAAATGCATATAATACCCTTAAAATGAATGATGAAATAATTCAGTCAGGACGTGGGCATATGATGTCTCAGGTGTTTACAGGCGCTGTTTATTACACTTTGGCTGATTATTTTACTTACAAACGAAATGCTCGCTTTGAAAACGATGCTTTAGTATTATATAATGTTTCACAATTTATTGCTAAAATTTATTTGAAAGCGATTGAAAGATCTCCTGATAATGGACCAAGAATCTCAGATATAGCTCAAAATATGATAGAAGTCGCTATACAGGAATCCGATTTTATACTCGCTTATATTTTATTTAAGCAGTTTGAGTTTAGAGAAATATTCGTAAAAAAAATTTCTTAGCTAAGTATTTATTATTCTAATTTAGTAATTATTTCACTTGCTTTTGAGCTATAAGAATTATTGCTTTTTTTTATACTTTCAAAAGTACTGATTGCTTCTTCTATATTATTAATTTTTAAATAGGTTAGTGCAAGATACCATTCTGCAGGAATTCCCCATCTTGCATCATTGGCAATAACTTTACTGTAATTAGTTATTGCCTTTTCATATACTCCCATTTCTAGCTGTGTATTTGCAATGTAAAAAATAATGGCATAGTCTACATCTGTACCTAATATTTCTTCAAATAAATTGGATGCATCTAAGAAATTACCTTTATCATAAGCCTCAAAAGCCTGATCAATTTTGGAATACTCATTATTACTCCTTACTCTATAAATATTTTCATAAGTATAATAATAAGTATCAAATAGATCAGAATTATTAGATTTTGAAAAATCTAATAACAAAGAAGTTACACTTATAATTATAGTAATCACAGCAGCAACACTCCAAAATTTTTTATTACCAGGTTTTAAATTAAAAATATTGTTATTTTGTGATTCTTTTTGATAATTAGCTTCAATATGTTTTATTTTATCTAGCAATTCTAATCTCTTTTTGTAAATAATTCCACCTACCATTAGGTTTTCATTTTTAAATAACGATTGGAAATTTTTATCGCTTTTAAGTTTATTTTCAAATTCACTTTGCTCATTTGGAGTAAGTGAATTATCGTATTTTCGTTCTATTAGATAGATATTTCTTTCTATATTTTCCATAAAAGTAATTCTTCAAATTATTTTTTTTTAGATAATACTTGTTCACGAAGTTTATTCATACATTTATATTTTTGATTCCTAGCTACTTTTGCACTATCATAACCCATTTGTTTTGCAATGTCTTCAAAAGATTTCTTTTTATAATAAAAAGATGTTATTAGTTCTATACATTTTTGTCCTAAATGTCGCAAACAATCTAAGACTAAAACTAAATCTTCCTCAAAATCTTTAAGTAACTCTGAATCTAATTGAGCAATATTTTGATAACTAATTAGATCATTAATTATGATATTTTCTTTTCTCAATTTCTCCAACATCTTATTCTTTCCTATACTAAATAAGTAGGTCTTAAGAGAAGAATTAAGCTGTATTAATTTTCCTTGAATGATATTTTCATAAAAAATTATAATTGAAACCTGGTAAATATCTCGTGAATCTTCTTCAGAGCAATTAAACTTCTTTGATAGCCATATCAAAAACTCACTTCTGTATTCTAAATAAATATACTCTAATATTGATTCGTCTCCAGATTTTATTTTTGATAAAAGATCATTTTCAGTCATTTTATTAATAGTATATAGCATTTTTATAAAAAAATTAAAATATTTTATTTTTCATGGAGACTTTTAATTTATCTCTGCATAAAGTAATAAAATTGAGATATTAATTATGAATAATTCAAAAAAAATGATTTAAAATTTACTTTCAAAAGTAAACCTGCTGGTAGCTATATTGGAATTCAATATAACTTTTAGTTTAAATCATTTAGATGATAGAAAATACTATTGTATCAATTTTATAATAATAAACTTATTAAAATATGGAAACTCCTATAGGATCTATTATTGCTTGGGCAGGTAGTCTTGCACTTTTACAAACAGCAACAACTGATTGGTTAATTTGTGATGGTTCAAAAATACCTAGACGAAAGTTCCCTGATCTTTGTGATGTTATATCAGATTACTGGGGACCTATTACAGGAGATAATAATGATGAATATACTTTACCTGATCTTCGAGGAATATTTTTGAGAGGAGTTAATCAAGGCAGGGATGATGAATATGCTGATCCAGATGTAAACCTAAGAGAAAAATATGATGGCAAACAAAGTGAAGGAATAGGATCATTTCAAAAGGATGAATTTAAACGCCACACTCATAATTCAAATGCTACAAGACATCATCAGGAAAACAAACAACCTGGTCCACACCTAGTTGCTTCAGGAGATAATAAAGCTACTATTGATCCATCAGGGGGAAATGAAACAAGACCTAAAAATGCTTACATATATTATATAATAAAAGCCAAATAAATTCCTTTAGTTTGCTTATTAAATGATAAGTAAATTATCATTAACACCTATAGCATTTATTATGCTACTAAATAACAAAATATTTTCACCCCGCATTATAATTAATAAAACAGATGTTAAACTCTGCTACCAAAAAGAAGATAAAAGTATTAATTGCTGATATTAGTCAGATTACGATGGATGCAATAAAAAAAGGTATACTGAAAGATTCTGATATTTCTATAATAGGCGAAGCAAGAAATGTAAAAAATGCCGTAAAACTTTTAAATGGAGTAGAAGCAGATATAATAATATTAGATGCTTATTTACAAATGATTAGTAATTTTAATATTATAGAATACATTCATAATTATAAATTAAAGACAAAAGTATTACTAATAAATGTTCAAAATGATAAAAGAAATATTCCTTTAGAATTTAAGGAAAATATTGATACTCTACTTTTACAAGAAAAAGGAATAGATGATCTTATAAAGACTATAAAATCTATTTATAATAACAATAAGTGCAATATTATTAAAAATAAAAACCCTGTTAAAGGATGTATGTTAACTCCTCGTGAAATAGAAATTATTAAATTAATTTCTGAAGGAGATACATCTCCTGAAATAGGAGAAAAACTATTTATATCAAAGCATACTGTTTTGACTCATAGAAAAAATATTTTGTCCAAACTCAATTTGAAAAATGGATCTCAAATAGTAAGATATGCTATTAATTGTGGTTGGGCTTAATTTATTATTAAAATTATATCCTGACTAACATCAGAAAAATAGAATTTTCACTACTTATACTATATGATGAAAAGTATCATATGATAAACTTCAAATATCATAATTAATTACAACTTTTATGGAAACTATTTTAAATACCCCAAATGGCATAGATGCAAAATCACCTTTTATTCAGAAAATACTTACCAACCTTCAGGGAAATATTTTAAAATCTCATGGTAGAAATCATGTAAAAATATTATTTATAGATTTTATAGGCGAAGAAGCAGATATAAAATTATGGATATCAAAGTTGGAGATCACCTCAGCTTTTAAACAAAGAGCAACAAAAGAAACGAGAAAAATTATAAAAGATCATGATGGAGGAGTTTTTATGAACTTTTTATTATCTGCAACTGGATATGAAGAACTAGGATTTGAAGATATAAAACCATTATGTAATAATGGAAATGATTCTTTTAGAGAAGGCATGAAATCTGCAAAAGTTCGAAGAAAGTTAGGTGATCCCTCAATTGAGGATTGGGAAAATGGATACAAAGAACAAATTGATGCAGCGATAATTATTGCTGATGATGATGAAAAAAGACTTCTTAATAAAATAGATGAAGTTAAAACATCATTAATTGGCTTGGGAGATATTGTACAAGAAGAAGATGGAGTCAAACTTCCGGGAGGAATCGAACATTTTGGATTTAAAGATGGAATAAGTGACCCTATTTTTTTTAAAGATGATATTGAAGAAACAATAAAAAAAGGTGGAATAGATAAATGGGATCCTGTTGCTCCATTAGATATTATTCTTGTTAAAGATCCTTTTGTAAAAGATGGCAATCATAGTTATGGAAGTTTTTGTGTATTTAGAAAACTTGAACAAGATGTGGTTGGTTTTGAAAAAAAGATATCTATTTTAGGTGAAAAATTAAAACTAAATAACACACAACTCCAAAAGAATGTAACAAAGGAAGAATTTGCAGGTGCATTAGCTGTTGGAAGGTTTAAGGATGGTACACCATTAGTTTTGAGTGATTCTCCTACAGGTCTAAACAACTCGCAAAATAACTTTGATTATAAAGAAGAAGATCAAAAAGGGTTAAAATGTCCATTTCATTCACACATCCGTAAAACTAACCCTAGAGGACAGGGTATTCTTGTCCCAAAGAGATTTATTATAAGAAGAGGCATACCATATGGCAAACAAAAAGATACTAATAAAAAAGGATTGCTTTTTATGTGCTTCCAAAGTAGTTTAAGAAAACAGTTTAATTTTATGCAAAAGACTTGGGCAAATAAAGTAAGATTCCCACCATTTAGAGATAAAACAGGCATTGATCCTTTAATTGGTCAAGGAAATAAAGGAAGCCAAAAATGGCCTGAGTCTTATAATAATAAAAAGGAATTTGATTTTGATTTTGGAGGATTTATTTCTATGAAAGGAGGAGAGTATTTTTTTGCTCCAAGTATAGATTTTTTAAAAAATCTTGCTAGTAGATAAATTAAAGTAAGTACAATAGAATCGTTCTGATATAACTTGCTGATTTTTTTCTAAAAAAAATTATTTCAATTCTATTTCCAATAGTAATATGAAAAAACCAATAATTATAATACCCGGAATACAAGGAACAAAACTATCAAACATAAATAAGAATGATTTTGATACTATATGGTCTGGTATACATAAGTATTTCGATAATTTATATGATCTAACTTTAGAACTCGATGGTGAAACAGATAAAACAAAAGAAGTTATTATCGAGCGACAAGATGTTGAAGACATTGCTTATTCTGAAATTATAAATTTTCTTAAACACAAAGGTTATCCAATATATATATTTGGTTATGATTGGAGAAAATCAAACATTATCTCTGGTAAAAAGCTTTATGAGTTTGTGAGAATAATTCAAAAAAAACACAATATTAGTAAAATAAATTTCATAACTCATAGCATGGGATGCCTTGTTTTTTCAGGCTTTTTTAAGCAACTATCTCCCAAAACTGAAATGCAAAATATTATTGAAAAAGTAATATTTACAGTTCCTCCTTTTCAAGGTTCAGTTGAAGCAATGTTTAATATAATTATTGGAAAATCTAAATTATTCAATTCTAGCGATGATTTTCGGAAAATAGCTAGAACATTTCCTTCTATATTTGAACTATGCCCAGTTTATAATGATGCAATATCTTTTAATGATAGTACTACAGAATTTGATTTGTACAACTTCGAGCATTGGCAACAAAAAAATAATCTTGATGATGATACAAAGGAACAATTTGAAACCAGGCTCAATGAATTAAAAAAAGTACGTTGTGATAATAATTTGATTTTTGATTTTTCAAAGTTGAGTGTAGAATTAAGAAAAAATATGCTTGTTATAGCTGGAATAGGTGATGAAACTCAAAAACAGTTAAAAGTAAATTCTAAATCAAAAATTGTAAAAAATCAATTTATTTTCTCAAAAGAAGATGAAGATGATAATGGAGATGGTACTGTACACTTAAAAAGTGCTGAAGTTTTTAAAGATTATATTAAAACAGTAACTGTCAAAAGCAGATGGATTGAAAAAAGATTGGATGGAAGAATTATAACTGCAAATTGGCATTCATTTTTTTTAAATAATGGACGTGTTCAAAATATAATTAAGAGATTTTTAGAAATTGAAACATTTAGCTTAGATACTGATTGGCATACTTCAGTTGAAGGAAATACGAAAATCATATAATATATTTTTATAATTACTGGAAAATATTATAAGCATAAAAATAAAGTTCTTCTGATATAACTTTTTGATTTTCATACAGGAAAAAGTCTATTGTATTCAGTTACAAGTAGAATAACTGTATTAGTTTACTCATTAGTAGTAAGGTTTTATGTGTCCATTGAAATACTAAGCTTTACTATAAAATTTTGTTTATGTCATAATATCCATTATAAAAGTACTATTTAACAATATTATACTATTAGCAATAGATCATTTTCTAATTCCCAAAAAGCTGATTATCAAAAATATTAAGTGCAATTGGATTATGTACAGGACTATGGGGTTTTATGCTAACTTATTGATTTTCATACTATAACAAGTTTATTTATTTTAGATATTGACTTTTTTGGGAATTAGTTTATTAATCATTTTTAATTAATACCTAAACGTAAAAAAATAAATACTTTATTACTAAAAACACCTAAAACTGAGTTTCATCTGAAGTTGTTTTTTTTAATTTTTAAACGAAAATTCATTCATTATTAAATTATATCACTATGGCTTGTAGAAGTGCATCCCTTGAGAGAGCTGTAAAAAGATCACAAGAAGCTCTCGAAGTTATTAGAAGGCTTGACGCCGATATGCAAAAAGTTACACAAGAAGAAATTACTGAATTTGATAACCTCATTAAAGATTATGCAGATATTAATGGTGTTAATGACTTTAGCTTTAATAGTCTCAGCACAGAGGTTAAGGTCAGTTATACACATGAATTTAATATTGATGCACTAATTCCTATTATTAAGGGATTATTAAATACGGCAGCAATAGCACTAGGTGCCAATAAGGCACTAGAGGTTTTCGCCAAACCAGAGAATATTAAAATTTTCACAGATTTATTTAATGGCATTGCTCAAGCATTAAAAACGACCAGTACAACTGGTACTGCTTTTAGTTTCAACGCGAATAACATAGCTCCAGGTTTTAGAGTATTTACTTCGATAAAGACAAGAACTATTCAAGATAAAGAAACATTTGGTAAAGAAGCAATTACTGCTCAAACCATTCTGTATAAAATGGGTCTCAGTCCAACTTTGATAGTAGAGGATGTCGAAATAGGGCTTTTATTATCACTTAATGCTATAGTTAAATACCTTGCTGATGCGAGGGTAGGACTAGCTCTTCAAGTAAAAGAAGGTACTCTTTCAGTTGGCGAATATTTAAAATTGACAAAAGATATATCAACTAGCATTCGTTATCATGAAGAAGAAATTGCAAAACGCACAAAATCTGATTCGCTTGAAGACGCCAGAAATAAATCATTTGAGTCATTAACTAAAAGTACAAAAACGGAAGTAATTATAGAAGGAGTTTACACAAATGATGAAGCAATTGAACATCTTAAAAAAGCGATAGATTTTTTTCAGGAACAAAGTGATCTATATTTACCAATTCTCAATGATGTAAAACAATTAATATACGATTTCCAAGCTGGTACATATGTTAACTATAATAATTAGACTTTATTTGGTCTCAGAAATGGTTTTAAAACTCTGTACTTTCAGTATAAAGTGGTTTAGTTAATAGATTTACATAAGATAACTAAAAATTAGTATCTCATTCACTTAATAAAAAAATGGTAACACGCAGTCAATAATCTCTAATAATGTTCAGTGTTCAAAATCTAATATTTAAGAGTATGTTTAGGATTTTGTATGTATTGATATTTAGAAATTATTTAAAATAGGATAAAAAGAAGAGATAGGTTAATTTGCAGCGACCGTTGCATGGTTGAACAAAACTTTAAAATTATGCAACGGTCGCAAAAGACCCTTACCGACACCCAGTGGGAATATTGTAAATAATGGTTGTAAACGTAAAACAGATTTACGTATGGTTTTCGATGCAATTACATTAGTGACCTGTACAGGTAGTCAATGGCGTAACATCGACATTAAAAATCAATCTCATTTATCTATTATCCTATATTACCAATGGTAAAAAAATGGAAATCTAACTAAAGCTTTTGAACACTTAGTAAGGTTTTTCAAACTTTAAAAGAAGATGAAGCAAGCCCTTCATAAGTAGCTTTAGATAGTCAAAATATTAAGTTTGTTGCTTTTGTCAATCAAGACAAAGGATTGATAAGAATAAATGTATCAATGACCGTAAATGTCATAAATATAGATTGCTGCTAGCTATCCACATAAATGTTGCAAATTGCTTTTATCAATATCATTTTAGCAAAAAATAGTAGGTTGAAAATCTAAACATTCTCTTAATAGAATTAATTTTTCACTAAATTGTGCCTATTTTGAAGTGGCACAATTTAAACCGAAATGAATGGGACGATCACTCCGAAATAACCAATATTATATTGAAAAAAAAATTAAAAGTAAATATGTTGAGTAGACTAATACATAGGTTGGGAGTGAGTAAAAACCGTATCACAACACCATATATCAAAAACAATAGAAGACTTCCGGATGTGATTGCAGCAATACAAGTTATGGGCACTTACAAGTTTTATAAAGCTGATTTTTCTACATGGTCAGACAGAATAGAAGGAAGTAATAAAAATGATTTGTATTGGAAGAATATTTTTGAACAACATCCTGAGTTTTTTAGGATGGATTCCAAGAAAGAAAAAGTCTCATTAGTATGGCGGCGTAATTATCAAAAACTGTATGATGTAGATAGAGAAGAAATAATAACAAAGGAGGATTATAAAAAACTTGATGAAAAGAGCAAAGAGAGAATTTCAAGAATGCCTTTAAATAATTCTGATATATCTACTTTAATTGAAACTGCCATTAATCTTCATTCAAGAGAAATAGAATATAAAAGAGAAAAAAGATGGTGGAAAACACCTCTAATTGGCTTTATAGGAGTCATCATAGGAGCGGAAATTAAAGCTACAGGAGAATACTTACCAAAGTTAATAGAAATACTGGAGGCCATAATAAAGTAATAATGTATCTTATGAAAGATAATATAAATAGCCTTTTTTAGGTATTTTAATTTACTTTTAAATAACTAATGGTTTTCATTAGTGATAAATTTTAATCTGAAATTATGTCTGAAAATACGTCTCAAAGCGACTCCTCAAAGAAATGGCTAGAAATAACTACTGATGATTATGAAGCTATATTAGCTAATAAAGTAATTGGTAAAGCTTATAAGCTAGTAAAGGGGTTAGTGATATCAATCTCCGCAATTATCGGAATAATTCTTCTAGTCTTCGGTGTGTCATATAATAATCAGCTCAAAGAATATAGTACGAAGATGAAAAAGGCTAATACGACAATAGATAGCTTAGCACAGAAATATAAAGAAAGTTTAACTGATATTGAATTAGCAAATAGAGCTAGAGAAATGGAAGATACTATACTTTCTGATTATTATGGTAGAATTAATGACTCATATCTAGGCTATACCTCTACATTATTTAGAAATTATAATAATTCTGTCTATGATAATTTAAGGAAATTATCTCAAATTGAGGATGATGTAAAAAAGCAAACTACAGTAGCTTTTGATAGTATCAATCTACTTAGTACAAAAATACTAAACATTAGTCAGGAAATTGGTGATGCTAAAGAGGAAATTGAGGATGCTAGGATTGATATAGCAAATCTAATCAGACCTGATACTCTAGAAGAGTATAGAGATAAAATAATTACTACTCTCCAACAAATCGAAAATGTTTCAGAAGAAGTAAAAAAGAAAAGAGTTGAAGTTCATGACATCAGTAAAAACCAGACAGAATTTAGTTATCTATTAAATGACTTTATTACTTATGAGAATAAGCCGCTTAAAAAAGAAAAAATAATTTTATTGAAAAAAACTTTCACAAAAGAAACAGGTCTACCGACAAATTTAACCGTTGGAAACAATACACTTAAGTTAAATTGGAATGGAAATATAGGAGACAAAAAAATCAAATTGAAAATTTCATATTAATCTCATAATAATCATTTATGTTAATAAAAACATTATTCTATCATAAAAACCTTTATTAAAACAATTCTAGCCCAACAGCCCATTTTGGTAAAATGGTTGGATATAAAACAATGTAAAACTAACCAAATAGTATTCTTTAAAAATTCAATTAAACCAAATATTCTATAAAATCACCCACTTTCAGAATATTATATAAGTTTTACAAATCTTTAACTCCTACATTTTTTCCGAATTGATTGACGGAAAAAATGTAGGAGTTCGTATTTAATATTTAAAATATATTATTCATTACATTTTATGTATTTTATTTTAAATAATATGTATTCTATAATATTTATTATGCATTATTTATGCGGAAGATAAGTTTCAATATCGTTTACTTCATAGGTCAAAAAAATAATTACTAAAAAAATAACACACAATATTGTGTTATTTTGTAATGTTTTGTATTTTGATTGTAAGCCCATTTTTGTTATAATTAAAATTCTGGTAATCAATACTTTATAGGCTAATTTCATGTACTTAGTCCTACAAAATTTCCGTCAACCCCTACGTTTTTTCCGTTAACTCCTACAAAAAGTCTGTTTATCTCCTGCATTATTTCCGAATGTTGCCTACAAAATTTCCGTAAACTCCTACATTTTTACCCTACACTAGTTTTTTATTGTAGGAATAAGTAATACCTTGCAATATGGGAAGTGTTAAAAATAAACTAATAAAACAATCTAATGCGATAACTGAAGCTAGATACGAAATGAGTGCTACTGAAATGAATGTAGTGTTCATGTTATTATCACAATTAGATCATCATGATGATCCTCTAAAAACATACATGGTAAAGGTAAAGGATTTACAGAACTTAGTAGAGTCTGAAGTAAAATACTCTCATTTAAAAAATGCTACTTTTAACCTAAGGTCACGTACTTATGAGATTAAAGAAAATGATGGATTGTTGCAAATTGGTTTGATATCTTCCGCAAAATATCATGTAAATAAAGGTACAATTGAATTATCTCTCGATCCGAAAATAAGACCTTATTTATTTGACCTTAAAAAGAGCTTTACCACTTTCCAGCTTTTTATGGCTCTAGCAGTGAAAAGTAAATATTCGAAGAGGTTGTATCAGATGTTGAGTCAGTATAAGGACACAGGAGCTATGTATATCAGTGTAGATGAATTAAAACTTCGACTTAGTCTAATTGATTCAAAAACTGGTAGTGAGCGCTATAAAGACTTTAATTTGTTTAAACGAAGAGTACTTGATGTAGCCAAAGAAGAATTAAATGAGACGACAGATATCATTTTCGATTATAAGGAGAAAAAGACAGGAAGAAAAGTTACTCATCTAAAGTTTAATATACTGGTTAAAAAAGATGGACTACCTAAATTGATGAAAGCACCAGCTGTTAACCAGGAGTTATTTACTCGATTAACTAAAGAATTTAGTTTATCTGATTGGCAGGCAGAAAGAATACTAATCAAGTTTGAAGAAAAAGCTGTTCGTAAAAAATTAAGAGAAATATACTTATTACACCAAGATGGTAATATTCGTAACATTGGTGCTTACACAGCACAAGCTTTTGAGTTGATGACTAATGGTTTAGGCATTTTTAAAAGAGGTGATTCATAATTTAACTAATTCGCTAATTAACGAATTAGATACGTATCTCTCTTTTGTCTCAACCAAACTGTATAACTGTAAATAGTTATATTCGTGACTATTTTTAAGGAAATTGTATGGAGTTGAAAAGTTTGGGATTTTTTAATGTGAGTAAAAAAGCCTCTAATGAGGTGATTGATATATTAACAGAGAATATAATTGGTACACCAGGCAAAGGAATGGTATACCAACAGATGACAACTCAGCTGAAAGTTGAGCGAATTCCAAATCCGTTTTTTGTTTCTTTAAAAAAGGGCAATAGAGTAATTGGTACCTGTTGTTTCTGTAAAAGAGAAAATCCTAATAGTCCAGAGCAATTGACTTCATTTTATATTCGATATTTTACAATTAAAGATCAGTATCGGATAAAAGCGTACACAAGACCTCATAAGAAAAGTAAAAACATTCTAAAAGAAGAAATACATGCTTTACTGAATGGTGACTTCTTCGGAATAGAAAACTCAAAAAAGTTTTTTCACTATGCTTATGTAGATGCTTTCAATAAGAGATCAGCTCAATTATGCGAAGAGTTTGGGTTTACAAAAACACATCAGTTTAGTACTTTGCTTTTTAGTCGATTAGAACCTAAGAAAAATCCTAAAGTTAGAAGACTCACTGAAAGTGAAAAGCCAGAAATGAAGAATTTACTTTTAGAGTATTACCAAAACTATGCGATGTTCAATTTCGAAAATATGCTAAATGATAATGATTATTTCGTAATTGAAGATGATAAACATGGAATAGTTGCAGGTGTTGAAGCCAAAAAGGATTATTGGCAAATTATGGAAATACCAGGCATTACTGGTAAAATTACTTTTAAGCTTCTCCCCTATATTCCATACCTCAACAGATTGTTTAATAGAAACTACAAATTTCTAACTTTAGAAGGCATTTATGTAAAGTCTGGTTTTGAGCACTTGATAGAACCACTTTTTTCTACTGTTCTTAAAATTAATCAGGTAAATACAGCGATGACTTGGGCAGATTGCTCCTCTCCTCTTTATCAAACATTAAAGTCTATAGACTTAGGCATATTGAGTAAATTGAAGAAAGAAGTACACGGACAAGTAATATGCAATTTTAAAAATATAGATTCTGAGACTATTGCAAGTATTAAAAATATGCATGCTTATATATCAGGAACAGATATAACTTAATTTTTTAACTAATTCGTTAATTAGCGAATTAGTTTGCTTAGGAAAAAGATTTACTATTTGAATATAGATAATAGATAGAAAATTCTATGTTTGAGTATGGAAAAAGAGATTAAGAAATTTAAGAAACAATTAAAGCATTGGTCACTAAAAAGTAGTGATGTAAAGGTCATCAAAGATTATTTAAAATATGCTTCACTTTCTTTGATTTTAGATATACATGAAGGGTATTCATTGAGGAATAAAGAAAAGATTATAATTGAGTCATTCAGAAGGTCTGAAAAATGGGGATGGGATATAAAAGATACTGATGCAATTTTACAAAAGTGGGAGGAGCTTGGAGAAATAATTAAAATGGATAATGTAAGAGTTAAGCTTAATACTTTGTCTGATGCACAGTCGATAGAGGAAAAGATAGACAAGCTTCAGCTCTTAAAGAAGACTAAAAAAATAAATCATGAGATTATAGAGGCTAAAGAATTTTATAGTAACATGAGAGATTTAATGGATAATACTATTGATGATGTTATTTTACAGTTGAGTAAAAATCAGTTGATAGATGAAATGTTGAAAGTATTTGTTATAAATATAAGAAAGTTTGGTTCACTAGAGACTGATGAAATGTCTTTTGGTGATACAGAAGATATTGAAACTGTTGGGGATTTTTTTAGTGATATAATGGAGATTATAGGAATGAAATATTCAAGAGGAGTACTCTCAGAAGAATTAGAGATGTATTAATTGTCTGTTAATTAGCTAGTTATTCTTAAAATCATTTAGACTTAAACCACTATCAATTATATCATCCTCATTTAGCATTCTATCAAATGGAATAATACCATTTGTTTCTAATTTGGCTTCTAATTTATCTGCATAGGTGTGAGCGAAAACTTCTTTTTCACTTTTAGGAATTGAGAAGTATTTTTTTTCTGCTTTTGTTATTTCATTATAATATTCATCATCCAGTAAATCCCATTCTTTAAAAAGGGGATTAGTTTCTTGAGTATCATAATAATTGATTTGAGCATCTAGTGCATCAAGTTTAACTTTTAATTCGCTTAGAGGCCTTTTTACAACTTCAAGATAATGTACATAATGGCCGAACTCATGAGGAAGAGTTCTATATAGTTGAGTAGAGCGAATGTTATTTAATTTATATTCAGCTTCGTAAAATCTTTTGCCCATAATAATATTATGACCATCTTCTTTTAATCTTTCCAGTTCTTTTTGGGAGTCGATATTCAGTTTTTTAGACCACTTAAATTTTTGGGTTAAATCTATTGTTTCAATAATTATTGCTGGTAAATATTCTCCTTTAAATTCGTATGAGTAAATCAATCTACCCCAAGCAGGTTTAAGGTTTTCTTCTTTTTTAGTGGGTTGTCTCAAAATGATCAATTCTAGCTCTCCATAATCTTCACTAGGAATATAATTAAGTACTTTTACTATATCATCAATTGTACAAGCATGAAAAGAATTATTTCTAGTACTCTCTACTACAAATTTAAATTTATGATTCTTGATAACTCGTTCAACTACTTTATATGCTCCTAGTCTTTCATAAAAGAATTTCATATCTACAGAAGAGGAAGGAACAACCAATTGATTGTCTTTACTATAGCCTTGCTTGGGAGTACCTATGTTTCTATTTCTTCTTGCTGGGTTTCTCATTTATTACTTTTAAATAAGGCTTCAATTAAAGTAGCTATTTCGTTAAATAACGAATTATACTATTAGCTAATGTTACTTCTTCTCCATTTTCCTGGTATATACTACAAAGTAAGTTTAGGCAAAAGCAATCTCTTCCTTTTTAGAATCACCATTTTGAGCAATGAGATAACAGGCATAACGAGTTAGTACAAAGTCTTCAATTTTTCTCTTGGCTCCTTTTGCCAAACGGATCATTTTTACCGCCTGGTAAAAATGATCTTCAATGCTCTCACCGCTATTTTTACAGGCTGTCATCACTTTTTGAAGAACATTTTTAAACTTGTGCCAATTAGGATAATGAAAATAGAATACTAAAAATAATCAGTCGAAAATTTTAATAACTTAGTTGAATTTAACTAGGAGAATAATTTCATGACCTTGAGGATGTGTCATATGCATCCATAATCCATTTCTTCAATGTATGCTTATTTGGAAACTTTTCTCCGTCTTTGATAGCCATTTTCACAGCATTTACTTCTGGCCATATTTTCCAATCTGGATTTTTAGCATAGAGATTAAGAGCTAGTTGAGTTGTTTCCATGTCCATCCCTATTTCTTTTAATCGTTGCTGAAGACGTTGGATTTTATCTTGCAACACTGCTGAAAGTTGTGGGTCAGGTGATACCTTTAAATCATTGGATATTGGATCTACAGCCATATGAAAGGAAATAGCTTGTTTAAAAGATACATTTTTAGATTCTTGTTGAGATGTATTCTCTTTGTTTACTTCTACTTTTTCCTCTTGATCATTCTCTTGAAAAATAAAATTAACCGCAGTTACAGCTCTTCCTGTTTTGATATTCTTCATCTTCAAGTTCAAATCTGAGTTCTCGTTGATATCATTGATACAAGGAGTCAAAACCTTCTGCTTAAATAGAGAGAATTTTTGATAGGCTTTTGTGGAAGATAATCCCATACGTTGCTTTAATTCATCTAGTTGGATAATATTATTCGGATACTTCCTAGAGCCATTAATAAGGATATCATACAATCGAACACTGTTTCCTGACTTTAGTTTACGAATATGTTTATAGTAATAAGAAGTGAAATTGTTACTACCTTCTGTGACTATAAATTCAGCTAAACGAGAATTAAACTCAAATAGGATTTTTGTCTTAGATAGTGTGATATGTTCAAATAATGGAATATAGCTTTTTTCGTCTTCTTTAGTGATATTAATCTGAGAAGATGCTAACAAAGAACATGCACCATCTACTACTTTTAAGTCCTTCCCCCCAGGATATGCTCCCAAAAAATCTTTTACGGGTAAGGTGATACCTTTAGACTCATAACCACTCTTTGCATTCTCATTTCTCTCAAATAACTCTTCCTTATTATATGAGAATAAATAAAATAGTAATTTTTGAGCTGCTGGTTGTAACTTGCTTTGATACGCATTTACCAGCTTGTTATCTCTTTTAATACGTATTTTATCTAATAACGATTCCATTAAAAACTATATAAAAGTCCGTAATTATCTTCTAAAGATATAAAGAAGTCCGTATTTCACAAGTGTAAAATTAAGTTATTTTTACAGTTACGGGACTCCTGATACCTTTTTTGAAAAGTATCAATTGACCCGTATGGGTCAATTGATATCTTTATTATGGGTCATTAGATACCTTTCTGCGGGTAAGGTGATACCTTAAATACGGGGGTTTTGATACCTTATTGCGGGAAACTAGATACCTTTAAAGTACTTTTCTTACTGTAAATCAGTGAATTATGTAAAACATAATAATAAAGAATATATAATATAAAAAGATTAATAAGTACTTATGATCTTTTCTATTAGACTTTATTGTAATTCCTACATATAAATCAAAAATGATTTCTTTTTAATTATAAAATAATTTAATTTGTGGAAAAGAAATCATTTTTGGGAAAATGGATAATAACAATATCAGTAAAAATATAAAGAGGTTACGGGCTAATTTAAAAGTCAATCAAGGCGAATTAGCTGAAAAAACAGGAATCAGTAAACCTACTATCCAACGTATTGAACAAGGAACAACCACCGCTGATGTTGGTCAGTTATCGAAAATAGCAGCAGCATTAGGGACAGAGATTACCACTTTATTACAAGTAAATACAGATGTTATTTCAGTAGTAAATCAAAAAGGAGGTGTAGGCAAATCTACTTTATGTTCTTTAGTCGCTGTTCAAATTAAAGCAAAGCATCCCGAAAAAAGTATTGTCATTATTGATACCGATTACCAAAGTTCGACGAAAAAGCTGGATAAAGGAGATTCAATTGTGAATGTAATTGCTTTTGATGTCAATGAATCGAGTAACCCTATTTTAGAGTTTGTGGATTTGGTAGAAAAGCTAAAGAAAGAATATGATTTAGTAGTTGTAGATACAGCTGGTTCATTTATCCTTCAAAACTTTACTTCTACTGTTGTGGAGTGTTCTTCAGTAGTTTTAATTCCTATTGAAGTAAACGAACTTTCAATATCGGGTTCGATGATTACAATTCCAGTAGTATTAGCTGGTCAAGAGCGTAGAGCAAAAAAAGGATTAAAGGCTCTTGCTTCTATCATTGTAAACAAGGCGAAAAAAGTAACCTTGGAACAAAAGGAAATTGCAAAGATGGGAGACCTCGCAGGTATTGAAATCTTAAAAACTAAAATATCAGATCGCATTAGATATAGTAGAGAATTATCTTTAAGTAAGCCAATGGTAGATCCTAAAGATAAAACAGATGAGCTGAATATTCTCATTGATGAATTATTGACAAAAATTGATTTATAATCCTTATTAACTTAATTAGATATGGGTGCGTTTGATTATCTAAAACAAGACATAAATAAAGATGAAATAAAGAAGTTTAATGATAATAGAGCTAATCAAGTTTTAAATCAAAACTTCAAGCCTACTTTCTTAAAGGAAGATGATATAACGATTCTTTCAGAATTAGAATTATATATCCGTAAGCAAAAGCCAGAGGAATTAGAGCAGTTCAAAGCTTCTTTGGAAGAAGAAGGAATTCGTGATGCATTAGTAGTTACTTTGTTTGAGGGTAAAAATGTGTTAGTTGATGGTCACCACCGTTTTAGAGTAGGAAAAGAAGTTGGAATTACATACTTCCCCACTAAGCAGCTAGCACTTGGAACTTTAGAAGATATAAAGATTTGGATGCTCAAAAACCAATTGGGTAGACGAAATTTAACAGATGCAGAAAGAATTTATATAGCAACTGAGTTAACTAATTTCTTAACTGAAAAGGCTAAAGAGAATCAACAATCAGGGGTTAGGCTAAATTTAGCCAAAGGTGAAAAAGCCGTTAATACAAATGCTGAGATAGCAAAATTAGCGAATGTTTCTAGAGCAAATGTCACCAAATTCAATAAGCTAAAAAAAGAAGCTTCAGCGGAAGAATTAGAGAAAGTTATAATTGGTGAAAAGTCAATCCATAAAGCTCATTCTGACCTTAAAAAGTCTGCTGAAGTTGACTTAAAGCAAACCAACCTTCAAGATGAATTAGATACTAAAGGTAGCAAAAAACCTTACCATGGAGACATGGTAACACTGAATAATACGATTCGATCATTTGAAGATTTAATGTCTAAGGATGATAAAAAAGCTGCAAAACGTTCACTAGATGAAATGATAAAATTGATCAAAAGTATCAAAGGGAAAATATAAGTTTAAAAACAGTTATAAAAGTAAATTAGTAACAGAGAAAGAAAACTTACTACAATGGAATTAATTAAAATATATAAAGGTAATGTTATCTCTGCTAGAGAGCTTCATGAGTTTTTAGGAGTTAAAAGCCATTATAAAGATTGGATTAATAACCGTATTAAAAGGTACCAATTCGTAGAAAAAAGAGATTTTTTTAAGGTCGCTAAAATTTTAGCGGGCTCTCAAAAAGGGTTTGATCATATGTTAACAATGACCATGGCAAAAGAGCTTTGCATGGTAGAAAATAATGATCTTGGAAGAAAGGCTCGCCAATATTTTATTGCTGCTGAAGAAAAATTAATACAACTATCGCAAGACAAACGTTTTTCTGCATTTCTAAAACTAGAAACAACTAAACAGAAATTTCAAAACGAATTACTTGAAAGAGGGCTAAATGAACAAGACTATATAGAAATAGATACTTCAGGGAAAAAAGTATTTATGAATGGAGAACTTATACCTGACGAACTTTTGCAAACTGTATTATTAACAGCAAGAGATTTAGCCACACAGATGACTCATTACCATACAATTGAAAAAGACTTAAAAGAAACTGTAGCAATCAAGGACTCAAATAGAGATAATCACACAGGTGTTAGAAACACTTTACTAGATAAAGGCATAGTACCTGAAAACCTTCCAAAACAGGAGAGTATAAAAAAACTTATAGATAATGAAGAAAACTCCTGAAATTATGTACAAGAATCAGTCTAATTTGAAAGCTTGTCATTTTGTTGCTATTCCTGCGCATTAAGCTAAAAAACTTCTCAGACTTGTGCTTTCTTTGTTGTAAATCCTTACTTTTTAGGAGGTGAAAATCCATATTTTTTGCGATTGAAATGATGAAGATTCCTAAACAACTTTGTTACTAGCAAAATCTATTATTCATTAAAAATTTGACTAATATGGAAATTGAGTTTGACACATTGCCATTTACGCTATTTGAGACTGAACAAACTTCAAAACCCTGTACTTTCAGTACAGCACTTTAGTATTGCGAAAAAATCTATTAAGTTAGATAGATGACGCAAAAGAATAGAAAAGGCCTCACACAACCACACATTTAACAGTCCATATAGTTTGGGTAACCAAGTATAGATATCATGTTTTGCAAGGCGATGTCGGGAATTAATCATACAAATATGTGATACAGAAGAGATAGAGATATTAAAAGGAGTTGTGAGTAAAGATCATATACATATGCATATAGAATATCCACCCAACAATAATATAAGTGATATGGTAAAAAGGATGAAAGGTCGCAGTTCAAAGATATTACAACAAGAATATCCGAAATTGAAAGAAAGATATTGGGGACGTCATTTTTGGGCAGAAGGTTATGGGGCACAGGCAATATCACAGATAAAATGGTAGATGATTATCTAGAATATCATCGTAAAGACGATGATGGCTCTAATATGATGTTAGAGTAAGGGACTTTCAGTCCCCATATATAAACCTTTGTACTTTCAGTGCAGAGTGGTTTAGTTAAAATACCCTTTAGACATTTTTTCTTTGAATCGTTTATATATAATTGGCTCTTTCTTTAACTGTACTTCTGCTCGTTCTAATATACTTTTAAACTCTTGTGGTAATGTACCTAAGGAAGCAGACTCCACTATTCCAGAAGGTTCACTAGATTCAATTCTGTCTTTTATTTTCTTATATATTAACTCCATATTATTATCTCTAGCAGTATAAACTTCCATTGTTATTTTTCCTTCTAAAAATTCTTCAAGTAACACTGTTTGACCTTTTTTTACTTTTTCCAATTGATCATACATCAGCTTCAAAGAATTGAACCCTTCATTATTTTGTAAGTCTTCAAGACTTTGATATAGCTTGTAGAAAACAGAAGAAATATTAACTGTTTTAGAACCAAATAGATTTACTAATTTCACATTTGTACTTACTGAATATAAAAAGGCATAAACTCCTCCAGAAATTCTATTACCTGAGAATGAAAGAGATGATGCTAAACTTGACGAAGATTTAGCAATCTCTGCAACATTTGAAACTATATCAGTATACATCGATACATTTTCTTCATTCTTAATAAGTGTTGTGAAGCTGGATCCTAACGAACTAATCGCAACTGTTAAAGAGGAACTAACTGCATCAGCTATCGCATCAATATTGAATTCATCTATGTATTCAATTTTAATATTGCTACTTCCAGCTCTTTCTTCAGCATCTTCAATCCCTATTCTACTAAAATATTTATCAATTCGAGATTCAAACTCAGCTAAATGTGAAGATTCCTCCTCTATAACTAATTGTGTTAAATCGTCAAGCTTTTCTTTTGCTTCGATAGCGGCATCAACTTTTTCTTTGATTTTTTTTGACTTACATTTTTTCATATTAATAAATTTTAATTTTCTACAACTAGCGGGTAGATACAATGTATCTATTTTCTCTATAAATAAGTGTATATTTAATTTATGACTAAATGTAGGCAAAAAATAGAGTAAGTGAAACGTTACATAATTAGTAATTATGGTTATATTTCAAATATAAAGCGTGTTATTCCTTTTTTTTATCTTCATGGAATAAGCTGGTAGTTCATATTGAGGGGTCATATATTTTCTCTCTCCAGTGTATGATTTGGGCCTTTAAAGGTGTACCTGGTATCTTCTCATTTATAAATATTACTTCTCTTTCATAATCTTCTAAAAAATCCATGAATTTTTGACGCTGTACCTTACCATCAGCAGGATCAATAAATTCAAGTATAGAATCATTACCCAGATGATTTCCATATATCCCAATAAGCAATTTTGCATGGGCTAAAGGATACTTTGCATCTTTCGCAATGATCATCCACAAGGGACCATACTCTTCTAATAATCTGCTATATTCAGATTGGATATAATTTGCTGGTGGCATAGAAGACAATCCTGAAATACTCAGAAAATCTTTTAGTTTATTAGCAGGTAGCTTCAGATCCTTGAGATAATAATTTTCCCATGGATTACCAAAATAACTTGCTATTGAGTCAATTGGCACTTCTTCTTTCATTTTCCATGAAAGCATCATTTTATAAACAGTTATCCAACAGCTATTTTTTGATGGTTGTTTAACAGGGGATACATCATATTTTACTTGTTCGTATTCTATATGATAACCCTTTTTAGAATCAAGTATTCCCTCTTCTTCTTCAATTGAGCCCGTCCCTAAACTTTGTCCTGGTTGTAGATTACCTAAATTAACATCATCATCAACTCCCCAAAAAAGTCCTTCACCGATTATCTTATTCGATTTTATAGACCCGTTTTTACCTGAAACTCCAGTAAGAATTTCACCAAGATTGTTTACTACTTGAGTTTGTGTACTAGCATCTATCTGTTCAAAGAAATCCACGCTATATTCTGCATCAGCCTTGATTACTCTTTTGATTAATGAAACTTTATTGCCAGAGTTCAATCGATTATTTATTGCCTCAATACAAGAGGCCGAACGGTTATTCAAATATTCAAATACCGCATTATCGGGCAACTCTAGTATTTCAACATTTGAAAGCTTTAGACTCATATTCCGTATGACATTGGCTTCCGTTTTAAAGCGGGCATCTTTTAATACAGAAAGGTCCAGGTTGAGTTTATTACTAAGTTTAGTTGTGAGATCAATATCTGTAGTCCTAGATACTAGGAATGAATTTTCTATGTTATCCCCAAATGCCTTTTCACAAGTACATATAATCTTGAGGATTCCTGGGTTATTTTCATCTATCGAGACTATGGTTCCTGGTTTGGCCAGGTTATTAGGTGGTTTCATCTCTGCAAAATCACTTTCTTTTAAGACTTGATCTAAAGAAGGGATTGTTGAAAAGTATATCTTGTATAAAGTAAACCCTCCGATACCAACCGCTAAAATCATAAAAACAATTATTATTATGCGCCTTGTCTTATGCATATTTTATGTAATAAGTTAGAAATGAAATTCATATTTCTAATTTAGAAAAACTTTATGAGGTTCGACAACTATACGTACAAAATCCACCAAGGGATTAAAACGGCCATAAACCAATCTCTTTAGCCAAGTGGTTTTGCAAAAAATAACTTACTGATTGATAATTATATTTTTATATAATTATCAAAGGAGTTTTTGGTCACTCTAGAAAAGTGATAAAAATATTTTGCTGTATTAATTGTCATGTGCATCTCAAAAAATATAGGTTTTCTCGTGTATTTAGCAAGTTTGGCGGATTTGCATATACAGTTGCCGAACCTCAAATTAACATAAATTATGGGCTTTGATAGGTTTTAACTACTCTATCATAAATGGTTAAATAATCTGTAATCACATGAAATATCATCTCTTGTTTGATATCTTCATCCTGATTATTGATATTGATATCAATAGAAATATATTTACCATTACAAGGTTTTCTCTTATCTAGAGGATAATAACCTGATAATTTAAAATTATTTTTTTCACTATTAAAATGTATAGTTCGGACACAATCATCTAATAGATTAAACCACGAAAAACACACATTTTCTAAATGATTGAATTTCCTAAGTTTATTTAGATAGAAAGTATTAGTTTGATCCTTTGATTGTGATACTTTTTTTTCTTCTTTCATTATTTTAATAATTAACCTAATATCCAGTAATCCTCCCAGAAGAAAAGCTATTGCTCCAAAAAATGGTATCGCTGCAATTAAGATACAAAGAAATTCGATTGAAGATGTTAATTCATCACTAAGATTTTCTTTGAATCCAGAATCAACAAAACTTGGTACACAGAAAATAATAATTGCAAATAATACAAGAAATGAACCTGTACCCATCCAAATTGGTAACCAGTCAAGAAAGAATCTATTTCTAACATTAACAGTTGGATGATGATTACCAACTTCATTTTTTATTAATCCTAGAAATCGATCTTTACGGTTTGTCATCAATTCTAACGCTTTTAATACAACACTAAAAGCACTCCAAATAGTAGTAAGGAGAATTATTGGTATGCCAAGAGTAATCATTACATTAAAAAATTTGTATAGCTAATAATGTATTAGCTTTTATGAAAAAGGAAGAGGCTAATTGTATATTTATAATATGTGGTTATATATAGTAGACCAAAGATTGTTCCTTTATTCTAATTTGAAATATCAAAAAGATGTCTATACTTATATTTTTCTAATATTCTTTTTTTTTGAATATAAAAATATTTAAATAACACAACTTGCAACAAGTTTAGAGACACTGTAACTTCCTATATTTAATTAGGATATGGGGAATATATCTGCAGTAATGGAAATAATTTTCTACAATGTTATTAGTAAACTATGTTTCATCTCTTGTTAGGCTTAGCAGAAATAATTTAAACATTCAAATTTATTGAGCGCAATACCTATAAATGAAATAAACTATAACAAAATAGGAATACATTCAATAAAAGATATACAATGATAAATACTTAACATACTTTAGAAGTTATGTGATAAAAATTAGGCATAGCTTTTTTTATAAGAAGAATATTTTTAAGTTTAAATGATTCATGTAACTCTTACCATGAAAATAATCCATCAAATTCAATACTTTTATGAGTAAAGAAGTCATTCATGTAGGAACTAAGGGGACATTTGAAAAATATGGTATTTATTATACAACTCCACAGGATATAGATGATATTATAGAACATCTTAAAACAAGTAATAAAAGACAAATCTCCTTGTATTTTCATGGAGGGCTTGTAAACGAATCTGATGGATTTGCTAGTGCCAACATGATGAAAGAAATATTAAACGTAGCTAATCATCATCCTATTTCATTTGTCTGGAAATCAGGTTTTATTGAGACTATTCGGGAACGAATTACCACGATCCATAAAACTAAAATTTTTAAGAAGATTTTGAAGCTTCTTCTAAAAAAGGTGGGCAGCAAGCTGGGGCTGAGTATAGATGCCAAAGGTTTTGAGCAGTTGAGTGATTCTTTTGTCGAAGCTGAGTTAAAGAAGGACGAACCTTTTGCAGACTTTCTTCTTGAAGAAGATCAAAATACAAAATCTCCTAACTTAGAAAAGAATAGCAATCAAGAAATTATAATTTCTAATGAAACAGAATTGCTTAAAGAGTTAGAAAAAGAATATGAGATTGAGATAGCACAGGATATTCAAATTGACGAACTTATTGAAGATATAGACCCTCAAGAAACACTTATCAATTCAAGCTTACTAGAATTAAAGGATGGGCAAGATAGCAAAGGGTTCATTACAACCATTCAGGTAGTGAGGTTCTTGTCCAAAATTGCTTTCAAGGTAATTAAACGATATGTGCAAAAGAGAAATCATGGATTTTATCCAACTGTTATTGAAGAAATTTATAGAGAGGCTTATATATCAGATTTAGGAGCCTGGCTATGGAAAGGAATGAAAGATAAAGCTGCTGAAATGTGGTTGCCAAACGAAGGATTGGAAGGAGACAAGCAGTATGTAGGTACCTATTTCCTAACTAAACTGAATGAGATAGGAGTACCTATTGATATAGATATAGTTGCTCATAGTGCAGGAAGTATTCTGACCTGTCACTTGCTAAAAAACCTCTCAGAAAACTATCAAAATCTTAAGGTGAGTAATGTGGTTTTTTTGGCTCCTGCTTGTACCTCAGAACTTTTTCACCAAGAAGTAATTTTACATCCAGAGAGATTGAAGTATTTCAGAATGTTTACCATGACAGATGAGGCAGAGTCTAAGGATGCATTAGTAGATAATATCAAAGCTATTTACCCTCGTTCGCTGCTCTATTTTATTTCAGGGATTCTAGAAGATGGGGGAGAAAACTATGATGCTTATATTCTAGGGATGGAGCGTTTCTTTAAATTCGAAAATTATGAGAAGGTAGAAATATTAAAAGATATTAAGGACTATCTATTAGCCGAAGGAAAAGAAAGGCTAGTGCTTTCTCCTACCCAAAATAATCTGGATGGGTTTAATTGCATGGCAATAGATCATGGTAAATTTGATGATGACATAACTACAAAAGAAAGCATTCAGCATATTTTGACCATAAACACTTAGATGTATTGAAATTATGGAGGCTTTTGCAGTTATCATAGGGATTGCTCATTACCAAGAGGAGAAAAAGCTACATCAATTGGATGGAGCCATTAATGATGCCCAAGCCTTTTATGATTGGGCAATTAACCCAAAAGGAGGGAAAGTAACTACAGAAAATGCAATTTTGCTACTTTCCCAGAATAATTTCACTCAAGTCATCACAGATCAGATAGAAGATGCACTTATTAATATGATTCAAAAAGCTTTAGCTAAGAAGCAAGAAGATCCAAGTTTGCGTTTTTATTTTTTTTTCTCAGGGCATGGTTTGGGGCTATCCATCAATGATGTGGCTATGCTTGTAACTAATTGGCGGCAATATGCACCTGGTAGGGGTATATCTTCATTTCAGTATAATGAAGATATTATTAATAGGGGTATTTTTAGCGAAGCCTTTTTTTTTATTGATTGCTGTCGCTCCAGGTATGTAGGAGTCAGACCTATGACTTCAAGATTGAGAGATCTTGGAGCCTATGAAGGTGCAAACAATACACTTTCATTAGTAGCTATGGCTACTTCTCACCATACAAGTGCTTACCAAGAAGTTGGTGATTCTGCCAGTAAAATGAGTTACTTTACAAGAGCCTTGCTCAGTATATTAAATGGCGAAGACTTTACACAAACAGAAGATATAACAGTTTCCCAACTTCAAGGCTTATTAGAGAAAAAGACTAGTGAGCTTGCAAAAGAGGATGATCGCACACAAGATGTGAGATTCTATGGACAGTTCTTAGATATAGATCGAGTCGTTTTTCAGATAGATGGGAAAGTGCTTCCCTCTACTAGTACTAACGTGATTTTTGAATTTTCCAATGAGACAGAAGGTCCATATGTATTGGAAAATGGTATTCTAGAAGAAATAAATCAATGGGATAAGGATGGTGGAAATTGGGAGCTATCTCTTCCTAGAGGGCTTTATACAATTCTAGATTCAGCCACTTCAAAAGAAAAATCTATTAAGGTCAGAAACGAAAATACTTTGCAACATGTCAAATTCTAAAGAAATGTTTACACTTGAAATTGTTGCAAGAGATGCTGTAGCAGAGTGGTCAAAAGTATCAATCATTGATGCTCAAGACCATTTAAGAAAAAGTGGTACAGGTTCTTTTTCAGTACAGTTGCCAAAAGGTCTATATACTGTTTTAGTAGAGTATGATAAAGATACTACACAAGATATTATCAGACATACTAGAAATAATATTTTTTACATTAGTACACCAAAAAATTTAAATCAAGCCGAAACGTCTGAATATTTTAATATAGTTCCCAGCTCTGATTTCAATAAATATGATACTATTGCATTACAGCAAAGTCAGAATAAAATAAAGAGGAATGTTATATCTATAGAAGAAGATTCTTCTACAGGTTCCTTATTTATCTTCCTCAGATTTGAGGAGAGATGGAATAGAGTCTATAAGCAAATTCAGTTAAGCAATTTCTATTTTGAAAAACTAAAATTAAGGCAAACTGATTGGGATATTGATAAATCAAATCTATGGCAGTCATTTAAAACAGATTTGCCTGAGGGCTTCTATTTTGTATCTTTCAATGAAGATGAGGGTCGAAGCTATCCTATCCAGATTTTTAAAGACAAGCAAACTCAAATTACGCTGAATATAAAGAATAAACCATTGCTTCATACATTCAAAATAGAGGTTTCAAAAAGCCATCGATATGAGCCTCTCACTGAAGGAAGTGAGTCTTATGTCTTGGCACTACAAAAATTACAATTCTTTGACTATCGAGTATCTAGCAAAATGGTGGATGATTTAGCATATGGCAAATGGGAGCATCCTATGTATGGGATAGTTATAGCCTACCTTTGCCTACTATGGAATTCTGATATAGATAATAGTCTAATTAATAAGGTAGTTGAGAATCTAAATGAACGGATTTTGCCTTATAGTGATAGTCCAGATTTACGTATACTCAACTTGTTGACTAAAAAACAGCAGAAAAATTCTTCTGAGTTTCAACAGATTTTATCAGAAGAATCTTCTTTTATACAATTACCTATGTTTAGAATAGGCTTTGAAACTCTTATATCTCTATCTTATAAAGCTCCTCACTTAATTCCTTCTGAAAGTCTACCAGATTTAATTGCTAATAGAGTTTACTTTGATACGCCATGGTTGTGCTTCAAACCTATTAAAAATAAATTTTTACCAGATACTCAGTTCCCTAAACACAGAAAAGGTAGAACATTGCTAGAGAAAGTAACAAATACGATTTCAAAAATAGATGAATTGAAAGATTGGGGTGAGGAGGTTGTACCTATTGTGGCATATATGCTAGAGAGGAAAGGAATAGAAAAAGTTTCTGTACAGCAATTAGCCATGGAATTACGGATTCCTACTACTACCCTCCTGAGAAAGGTTAACGAGCTTACTGTGATTTTATTCAAGAATCCTAAGACTGCTATGATAGCAAAAGACATATTGAATCAATTACTAGATACCTCTTTTAATATTGAAAAGGCACAAATTATAATTGAACGTTTCCAAAAAGAACGTTAAGTAGTAATAAATGTTTTTTTACTTGAACCTTATATTGGGGGATAAAGCTTTTTTATAAAATTATATGATGCATTTAAGAACATGTTTAGATTTTTAATCGTCTAATTTTTGCCAAGATCATATTGATAAAGGCAATTTGCATGAAATTGACAGCCGAAGCGGCAGTTTTCTCATAATCTTTTGAAAGTCTCCTGTAGAAGTTCATCCATGCGAAGCTCCTTTCTACCTGCCATCTCCCTTTTTGGGGAACGAATCCCTCAGCGCTGTCTGGTTTTTGACTAGGCGTCCCCGTGCAATTTCTCCCCTCCAGCCATATAACTCCAAACTTTCTATAAACTCTCCATTATATGCCTTGTCCAAGCAAAATAACTCGAGTCGCTCATTGCCTTCTAGTTGCCAAAGTAGCTCTAGACCAGCCTGACCATCGTTGATGTTGGCACCTGTTACTGCTATGGCAACCGGCAGACCATGTTTATCCACGGCGATATGCCGCTTTCGCCCATTTACCAGCTTGTTGCCATCGATCTCTTTACAGGCATCCACAAAGGGCACTGACCTCACACTTTGACTGTCCACAGCCACCTGTGAAGGCTGTGCTTTGTCCCCGTTTGTTTCTCGGAAAGTTGCCAATAGGTTAGAAAGAAGCTTTTGCCAGGTACCGTTTCGCTGCCATCGGTAATAGTAGTACTGTATGATCGACAGGTGTGGGAGATACTTACTGTCCATATTCCTCCATTGCGTGCCTGTACGGGTCAGGTGTACAAGCCCATTTACCACCATTCTCAAACAAGTCTTACGCTTTCTTCCATTATCTACTATTGGTTGTATATATTGCCAGTCGGAATCGGTAAGGACGTTTTGACGCTCTTGCATAATCTAGGGTTTTAGTCGACCAATAGATTAGCCGATTCCTTCTTTTTATACAAATTTTGCATAGCACTAAGTTTAAGCAACACAAAAACTAAACACACTCTTAATACCAGTTTTCTACCATAATTCATCTCTTCTCTAAAGACAGTAATACTTTCCATATCATTATTCAGCCTTATTACACACATGAAGCAAATGTCTCATAGGATAAATATCATCAATATTGTGTTTTGTGACAGTTTGATTTTATGCTGTTGTTTTTAACAAAAAGAAAAAAGCGTTTGCTAAAACCAAAAAAGCATCTCATGATTAATTGAATTACCGCAAGTTTAATTACTTTTAGTAAAAAAAGAGAGTTGTTCTGGTGTAACTAATTGATTATTAGTACTAATTTTTTAACAAAGCAAGAATGACATCGTATTTCAAAAGATAAAATTATAAATATTTGATTATGAGATCATTACAATTTGATGAGTTTTGCAATAACGGGTTCAAAAAACATAACTATCTGATTATAAGTGGCATAACAAGATAAAGGATATACTTAACATAAAAGGAAATTATCACACCAATCTTTAAATCAGAGGTATGCTTCAATATTTATTAAAATTTAATAATATTTAGTTCTCCAATCAGGTACACTTGAATCTATAAAAGTGGGCAGATTCAAATTTTTTAGTAAAAACTATAGTTCTATTGGCTCCTTATTTTTCAGAAAGGCTTAATTCTCCATTCGATAATATTCTAATATGATTTGTATCAAATGATAACAATGAAACAATTTTATTAAAAGATTATGTTTCGATTTTAGACATTTTAATAGACCCTTATAAGGTAGCTCTAATTAGAGATATCTAGTACAAAAAAGCATAAATAAAATTTAGATGGCGTTAGAGTATTCAAAAATAATTTTGTCGATGAGTAATATGGTTATAAATCTTGCCAAAAATGAGGCAGAAAGAAACCATAAGGTCATATCTGTATTGAAAAAGTATGACATAATCAAACTTAAAAAAGACTTTGAGAGTATCTATGCACATACCTTGGTCGAATATGGCATGGATAAATATCCAAAAGAACTGGTCAGACTATTTAGCCTTGAAGATGTCATGGAGGTTTTGAAAGATGAGTATTACAAAATAGGCTCATCAGAGGAAGAAGTTACTAAGAAAGTAGTTACCATTCTTAATACTAAGAAATCCTTTTTCCTTTTAGAGCTAAGACGTGTAGGAATAGAGAAAGAGCATTTAAAGAAGGAACTGTCCAAGTTTAGCGAGAAGTTTAAGGAGCTGGTTAAAAAAGCAGCAGACCCTTTTGAGATAGAAAAATATAATAATAATATTCAGACCAAATCTAATACCGAACAGATATTAGAAATTCTTAAAAAATATACCCAAAAAGAAAAAACGATATTAAAGTATCTTACTGGTTCACTTCCCATAGTAGCAAAAGAAGATTTCATAGGCAGGGAACAAGACCTGAACAAATTAGACGAATTGCTTAAGTCTTCTGAAAAGGTCGTCTTGGTGAATGGAATAGGTGGTATCGGTAAGACTACGCTCGCCAAACGCTACCTAACCCTAAATCAAGATGAGTATGACCATATCGCATGGTTGGAGGTTAGAATAGATGAACAAGGCTTGCAAACGAGTTTCTTACAAGAAGTAGCCAATAATCAAGAGTTACACAAAAGTCTGACAATCCCTTTAGATTCAGAAACCTCTGAAGAGGCACGCTTTAATGCCATTATGCATGCCATGCAAAACTTAGAAGGGAAAAACCTCCTGCTTATCGATAATGCGACCAACGTCTTACAAACATTAAAGGATGCACTACCATCCCCGCCTAGTTGGCATGTCCTGGTCACTTCACGTCTAGAACTCGAAGGGTTCAAGAAGCTAGGTTTGGATATCCTTGCTCCTGATGAAGCCAAGGCTTTGTTCATCAAACATACCAGTGAAAAAACTATAGATGAAAAGGAACTGGAGTTATTACTAGAATATATTGGATATCACACGCTCACCATAGAGCTCTTGGCCAAGACCTTCCATAAAAGCCTAACCTTAAAAAAAGTGAGTGAGATTACTAATTACATGAAATCTAAGGCTTTCGACCATGAGAGATTGGCAAAAAAAATTGTCATTGACCATAGCAAGAACAAGGAAATAACAGCATACCAGCATCTACTTTCGGCCTTTACTATGGCAGATATGGGCGAAGTGGAAATTTGGCTCTTGAAACAATTTTCGGTATTACCATCAGTGCCCATGGAGGCAGTATTTATATTGGATACTCTGTTATACACAAAATTAGGTCTAAAAAGTTATAGTAAAGAGATTATAGCAGATACTTTACAAGCAATTTCACAAAAAGGCTGGTTACAAAAAGATGTAGAAGGGAAGTTTTCTATGCACCGTATCATTCAGACAGCTATAAGATATCAAACATTAATAAAAAGCAATGATTGTGGATATCTAATAGATAAAGTAGCTCAATTATTAGAAATTGACCAATCAAAAGATAATCCAATTGAAAAATTCCCTTATGTGGTTTTTGGGGAAAGCTTACTTTTCAATTTCAAAGATGAAGACGATATGGGTATTTTTGAACTAAAAAATAATCTGGCTATGGTATATAAAGAAATGGGACGATACCCAGAAGCCATAGAATTAATGGAACAATTATACGCTTCCTATAAGGGAAGTTTTGGAAATGATAGATATACAATTTTGATACAGTCAAACCTTGGAGTACTATATAAAAATCAAGAAAAATATCAAAAGGCCCAAAAATTACTAGAAGATGCATTTGAACAGCAAAAGAACTTACCTATATCAATGCAAGATGGCATAAAAACAACAATGTCTAACCTAGCATTGGTATATATAAAACTGAATCGTCTCGATGAAGCCGCGATATTAATGGAGCAAGTACTCACTTCCGATATGAACACATTTGGTGAGAATCATCCCAATACTATTGCAAGTATATCCAATTTATCTATGATATATGATGATATGAAGCGTTACATAGAAGCTGAAAGACTAGCAAAAAAAGCACTTACCTTAGCGAAAGAATGTTTTGAAGAAGGCCATCCTAATATAGCAAAAAGTATAAATAATTTAGCCTTAATGTATTACAGAGATGAAAAGAATGAAGAGGCAGAACAACTATTTGAAGAGGCGTTAGCTTCTGATAAAAAAAACTTTGGTGAGAATCATCCCTCTACTGTAAGAAGTATGTACAATATTTCTTTGGTATATGAGAAATTAGGAAAATATAAAGAGGCAAAGAATTATATTTACAAATCATATAATTTTTATTTAGAAAGTTTAGGTAAGGAGCACGCTCAGACAAAAAGTACTAAAAAATGGCTTGATAGAATAAAGAGATTAGCATAATTAAAGATTATGAATCATATGCTCTGTCAGTTATTGTATTTTTTTTATAAGTATAATTTTTTTCTCTTAATAATTAGCATAATATGATTTGTAGAATACAAAAAAAAACTAATATTTGACAATAATATTGGTTTAGTGCCAATTATTAGTTTATATATTCATTTAAATACAATAGCTATTCAATCTTTACATATCAATGAATTAAAAAATACTTTTGCGGATGATCAACAAATCACCGTGACGGATATTATTGAATTTTATAGACAGTATGAGAAAAAAATTAAACGTTCTACTATAGATTGGAGAATATATTCATTATCTAAAAAAGGGATATTGTATAGAGTTTCTAGAGGAACCTATACCTTATCAAAAGAAGATGTGAATTTATATACTCCCGAAATAACTAAATCATTAAAATTACTTTACAACAAAATTCATAATATTTTTCCATTTATAGATATATGTTTATGGTCTACAAAATGGCTAAATGAATTTATGCTACATCAACCTGGTAAATTTCACACTCTTGTAGAAGTAGATAAAGATGTCATGGAATCTGTTTTTTATTCTCTAAAAGATCAAGGTAAGAATGTATTTTTGAATCCTTCAATTGATATATTTGATAAATATATAATTTATGAAAAAAATCCAATAATTATCACTCGTCTTACAACAGAAGCACCTGTACAAAAAATACGTGGTATAAAGACAATAACAATTGAAAAAATGCTAGTTGATATATATTGTGATCCAGTATTATTTTCTACCTATCAAGGTGCTGAATTATTACGAATATATAAAAATGCCTTTGAGAAATATAATATAAATAGACACAAGGTATATCGATATGCCGATAGAAGAAATAAAAAGAAAGATATAATTAATTTGATTGATAAAATTAAGTAATTGCAATAAATATATATTATTGCCAAATCTTAGATAAATGATAAGGGAGGATTCATTAACGGAAGAGTGGATAAAAAAAGTAGCTAAAGATCACAAAGCAGATCCAATATTAGTAGAGAAAGTAATACGAGCTCTCTATCTGTTGGAAAAATTATGTGTAAGTGAACTTGATTTTATTTTTAAAGGTGGTACAGCATTAACATTACTTCTTCCAGAACCAAAAAGATTTTCTATTGATATAGATATTATCATATCAGATAATTCTGTAGATATTAAAATTATACTTGACTGGATAATTAAAAATTCAGATTTTATAGGATATAAAGAAGATGAACGAGAAAATAAATCTGATATAAAAAAAGCTCATTATAAGTTTTATTACGAACCAGCAAGTAGTTATAGATCAGATAAAGAATATATCCTTCTTGATATACTATATCAAGAGAGTCATTATGAAGAACATGTTCAAGAGGTAGAAATCACATCAAATTTTTTAAATTGTGAGGGTAATAATATACTAGTAACTGTTCCAACTGCAGAAGCTATACTAGGAGATAAACTTACTGCATTTGCACCAAATACAACAGGTATTCCATATCAAAATGGGAAAGAAGTTGAGATTATTAAGCAACTATTTGATATTGGAAATCTGTTTGACATGATTAACAATGCAGAAATTATATCCGATGTTTTTGAAAAGTTTGCAAAAACAGAATTGGACTATAGAAATCTTGATTTAACTTCTCATGAAGTCCTTAATGATATTATTAAGACAGCTATGTTAATTGCAACTAGAGGACAATCAGGTGAAAAAGATGATTTTACTGAACTACAGAAAGGTATTAGTAATATTAAGAACTATATTTTTTCAGAAAGTTTTCATATTGAAAAAGCTATGATTCCTGCCGCAAAAGCAGCTTACTTAGCTGCTTTATTACTAAATCATACTAAAGAAATAATTTTCTTTACAGAAGCATCAGAAATAGCAAAATGCTCTATTGAACAACCTTTTCATACAAAATTGAACAAATTAAAAAAAACAAATCCAGAGGCTTTTTTTTATTGGTGCAAAACTTATGAACTACTACATGGTAATAAATAAAAGTATTTGTTTAGCTTTTAGTTGCATCAGTATTTAGGCTAAGTTCAAATTTTTATTGGCCATATAATATTTAAACTATAAAGAATAAGCTCGATGACTTGTTGTATGAATACATTATTAGTCAGTTTGAGACGAGGATGAGAAAAAAGGTGAAAAATTTTACATTTCATAGTAAGTATCAAAGGTTTTGATGAAGGTGGTAATTATGGGCAAGAATCGCTTAAAGTCTGTGTGTTAATCTACTTGTGGTTCGGGTTCATTCAAACCCAAGCATGAGAAAAAGGGCTTTTGTAGGGGATGTTTGTTTGAATCTATATAATTAGGAAATATGAAATATGGAATTTTCATAATTGAGTCATTAGGTGAAAGTGATGATAAAGATGGAAAAATATTAAAAAACATTTTAGATGTATGTTGTATTGAGAGTAAGTATTCAGAAATAAATACTAAATCTCAATTAATAGAAGTAATTGAAGAATTTCAGAAAAGTGAATTTAGATATTTACATATATCATGTCATGCAAATGTAAATGGGTTTGGACTTAATGATAAATCTTTTATTAAAAATTCAGAATTCTCAGAAATCATAGGAGATAGAATTCCTAAAAGAAGAATATTTATGTCCGCTTGTGAAGCTGGAAATATCGATTTAGCAGGCAAACTCATTACTATAAATAAAATTTATTCACTTATTGGGAGTCCTGAAGTAATAGGGTTTGATAAATCATTGCTTTTTTATCCAACACTTTATCATATATTGAATGAACATGATGAAATGAAAATGAAGAAAAAAGAATTATTAAAATCAATAAGGGGAGGGGTAAATCTTTTCAATATACCCATTCATTACTATGCCTTTTTGAAAAAGGATGGAATTTGGAATGAAAATGAAATCAGAGAGTATATTTTTAAGCCCAATAAAAAAACAAAAAAAAGCTATCAAAACGTAGGATAAAGATTTACTATAACTTTATATTTTCATATTCTTTACAAGAAAGTCTTTCATTAAATTATATAAAGAAAATGAACGAAATGAGAGAAAAACTCTGGTACTTTTTAGTTGATTCAAAAACCAATCAATTATATAGTAATCAAATTCTAAAAAAATATCAAAAGTTTGACCTATACTTAAATGTTTTTTTAGTGATAGCAGCTTCTTCAAGTATAGGAGCTTGGGTAATTTGGCAAAAGTTACCATATTTATGGGCGGTTATTTTAGGCGTAAGCCAATTATTTACTATTATAAAACCATATTTGTTATTTCAGAAATATATCAAAGTATTTAGTGAGAAAAGTCTTCAATGGCAGTATCTAACGATTGATTTAGAGGAATTTTGGTATAATATAAATTACAAAAAGATGGACGAAGATAATGTAAGTCACAAATTTTTTGAGTTGAAAAAGAAAGCAGTGTCATTTGATAATATTCCAGATGATATAATTTTTTTTAATCATAATAAACAATTAACCAAAGCTGAGGAAGAAACTAATATTTATCTCAAAAAAATTTAAAATTATGTCTAAACAAAAAGATCCGACAAAACCAGTAATAAGAAAAGACAAACCTAAGCCAAGTACAAAAAGCTTTCCAGGTCATAGAAATCCTCCACCTCCACCTGAAAGAAAAAATAATGAAAAATCCAGTTGAAAAAGCTATGAAGATAAACTTATTATTTTGAATTTATCACCCAATAATATATATGCGAATCAAGGGTTAAAATCCAATTAGCATCATAATAGCAGTAGCAGCTTTACCAAAAACATGTACATTGAGTCCTTTTGTGGACTTTACTTTCGAGGTATTCTGGATATTTACCTTTTCAATCATCCAATTGAAGAAAGATTCTATTGGCTGCCTTACACTTAAGACAGCCTTCCCGTAAAGGACACTGAATGCTTCATTAAACTGTCTTTCCCACTCCGCTTCCCCCTTCTTCCGCTTTTCAGGGCAGACGTTGCATATTACTTTTCTAGTTGATTGCCTACATCTTCAGCTGCGTAAGCCTGTCGCCAAATACCCATCTAATGCAACTTTAGTCCATAATAATA
>NZ_CP111067.1 GCF_026250525.1 Chondrinema litorale | reverse complement strand
GATGAGACAGTAACTACATGGTCTAACATAAACGCTCCTTTTGCTCCTGCTCTGCCATACATATCTATATCTTTCATGTTGCTCGGTACCACACCCTCTATCGATACATCAAACAAGCGTTGACCTGAGCTGGTGATCTCTTTATATAACTCCGCAAAATACAAGCGAACCTTCACCTGACTACCGCCACTTAAAGGAATCTCCCATAACATATCTGAACCATCATCGGACCCTGAACGCTGACGCTCTAAAACTGATAATGGAACATCTAAGCCTGTCAATGAACCATCTGTCATTATTACATCTCCAGTATGTGCTTGACCTGAACTTGACGATAGAATATCATCGCCACTCAAAGATACTCTATAAGCTGATGGTGAGTTATTATGATCTTTTTCCCAGTTAGGATCTGATACTACTTTTGATCCCCCTACACTTATGCGCGTCAATATAGAGCCATCGGTGCCACCACTACCTCCTGAACTATTTACAACCCATGTGAAGTTAATACTACTTCCTACATTTGATGGAGTACCATCATCTGTCACAGTTACTTCTATTGTATAAGGACTGCCTGTGGAACTACCTGTCGATAATGTACCACTGATCAAGCCACTACTGCTATCTATACTCAACCCGCTTGGTAAACCTGTTGCCACATAACTTAAGCTCTGGCTACCATCATCTCCATCTGTCGCTGTGATTTGCAAGCTTATTAAAGCTCCTTCTATATTTGTCTGAGAGCCTGGATTTGATACTATTGGTACATTGTTAACTTCACCACCACCAGTATTATTAACTGTCCAAGTAAAGTTAACACTACTTTCTACATTTGATGGAGTACCATCATCTGTCACAGTTACTTCTATTGCATAAGGACTGCCTGTGGAACTACCTGTCGATAATGTACCACTGATCAAGCCACTACTGCTATCTATACTCAAACCACTTGGCAAACCTGTTGCCACATAACTTAAGCTCTGACTGCCATCATCTCCATCTGTCGCTGTGATTTGCACGCTTATTAAATCTCCTTCTATATTTGTCTGAGAGCCTGGATTCGATACTATTGGTACATTATTCGAGCTCACACTTCCACTATACTCTAATATTTCAATACCATTTACTACAGGATTCTGAACCCCTGTATTTATAAAGTCTATATCTAATATCCCATCAGATGAGACAGTAACTACATGGTCTAACATAAACGCTCCTTTTGCTCCTGCTCTGCCATACATATCTATATCTTTCATGTTGCTCGGTACCACACCCTCTATCGATACATCAAACAAGCGTTGACCTGAGCTGGTGATCTCTTTATATAACTCCGCAAAATACAAGCGAACCTTCACCTGACTACCGCCACTTAAAGGAATCTCCCATAACATATCTGAACCATCATCGGACCCTGAACGCTGACGCTCTAAAACTGATAATGGAACATCTAAGCCTGTCAATGAACCATCTGTCATTATTACATCTCCAGTATGTGCTTGACCTGAACTTGACGATAGAATATCATCGCCACTCAAAGATACTCTATAAGCTGATGGTGAGTTATTATGATCTTTTTCCCAGTTAGGATCTGATACTACTTTTGATCCCCCTACACTTATGCGCGTCAATATAGAGCCATCGGTGCCACCACTACCTCCTGAACTATTTACAACCCATGTGAAGTTAATACTACTTCCTACATTTGATGGAGTACCATCATCTGTCACAGTTACTTCTATTGTATAAGGACTGCCTGTGGAACTACCTGTCGATAATGTACCACTGATCAAGCCACTACTGCTATCTATACTCAACCCGCTTGGTAAACCTGTTGCCACATAACTTAAGCTCTGGCTACCATCATCTCCATCTGTCGCTGTGATCTGCAAGCTTATTAAAGCTCCTTCTATATTTGTCTGAGAGCCTGGATTTGATACTATTGGTACATTGTTAAGAGTATTTGTATTCTTAAGAAGAATAGTCTTTTGTTTACTTGTATTATAAGTTAATATAATATGTGCACTATCAGAAAGATTATTACCGATATACGAAATATCTAAATCATAAGAACTTCCAGAAGGAATTAAAATATCATTCGTATATGAATTGTTAATTAGAAACTGATCTGCATTTTCACCTAAAAGTTGAATATTATTTATAAATACTCCTTGATTTGATGAAGTGTTCAAAATACTTATTTCAGTAGATCCTGAAATACCATTAAAATTATAAATGTCAATAGTAGATATTTCACTTGCTATAATGGCAGTACCTTGAGGGTTATTAGTGCCATAGGCTTCCATGTTTTGCATTCTTCCTCCACCATTCTTTGGAGAGCCTCCTGTGATATAAATACCGCCTCCTGTAACTATCGCTTGGGTGCCATGACGGCCTTGATTCAACACATCTAACTCTTCCCATTCTCCACTTGCTACATCTAATGACTCGGTTAAATCATAGGCTATTCCACTATTCCCACTACCTTCGCCGCCTATTACTAATAAATGATCTTGGTAGTTTACACTACTCGCTCCTCCTCGTGGGGTTGGCAAGTCTGAAGGTAAAGAACTACCACTTAACCATGTGCCAGTACTTAAATCGTAAACATCTACTTCTGGTATTGTTGGTAACACCGAATTTACCTCTCCTGAGCGACGACCTCCGGCCAAATAAATCTTATCCCCTATCAATACCGAATGAAAATGATCACGCGATTGAGGGGCATCTGGCAATACTGTCCATGTATTGCTCGATGGATCATATTCATCTAACCATGGTACCCAACCATCTGTATGACCATTCTGAATACCTCCTACTATATAAAATTTATTGTTATAAACTACTACTCCGGCTGAGCCTCTACGGCGTGATGCTGGGATTTCTGGCCCCTGATACCATTCATTGCTTACTGGATTATAAAGATAGATATAGGATGAGGGTGTCTCTATGGGATAGTCATTATCTTCAAAACTACAAATTGCCCAAATCAACCCTTCGTAACTAACAGCTTGAAAATGATTCAGTTCTACTGGGGAAGATGATCCTGTTGTCCAAGTATTGGTGTTATAATCATAAATCTCTACCAAATCTGATTCTCTGCCTCCCAAAAGATAAAACTTATCGCCTGCTTGTACAAAAGAATTCTCATGACGAGCTATATGCTCATTCGTATTACTAATACTTGTCCATACATCAGTTTCACCACCACCAGTATTATTAACTGTCCAAGTAAAGTTAACACTACTTCCTACATTTGATGGAGTACCATCATCTGTCACAGTTACTTCTATTGCATAAGGACTGCCTGTGGAACTACCTGTCGATAATGTACCACTGATCAAGCCACTACTGCTATCTATACTCAAACCACTTGGCAAACCTGTTGCCACATAACTTAAGCTCTGACTGCCATCATCTCCATCTGTCGCTGTGATTTGCACGCTTATTAAATCTCCTTCTATATTTGTCTGAGAGCCTGGATTCGATACTATTGGTACATTATTCGAGCTCACACTTCCACTATACTCTAATATTTCAATACCATTTACTACAGGATTCTGAACCCCTGTATTTATAAAGTCTATATCTAATATCCCATCAGATGAGACAGTAACTACATGGTCTAACATAAACGCTCCTTTTGCTCCTGCTCTGCCATACATATCTATATCTTTCATGTTGCTCGGTACCACACCCTCTATCGATACATCAAACAAGCGTTGACCTGAGCTGGTGATCTCTTTATATAACTCCGCAAAATACAAGCGAACCTTCACCTGACTACCGCCACTTAAAGGAATCTCCCATAACATATCTGAACCATCATCGGACCCTGAACGCTGACGCTCTAAAACTGATAATGGAACATCTAAGCCTGTCAATGAACCATCTGTCATTATTACATCTCCAGTATGTGCTTGACCTGAACTTGACGATAGAATATCATCGCCACTCAAAGATACTCTATAAGCTGATGGTGAATTATTATGATCTTTTTCCCAATTAGGATCTGATACTACTTTTGATCCCCCTACACTTATGCGTGTCAATATAGAGCCATCGGTGCCACCACTACCTCCTGAACTATTTACAACCCATGTGAAGTTAGTAGTTGAACTTACATTAGATAATTCATTATCGGTAACCGTTATTGTTACATTATATGGGCTATTTGTACTACTTCCTGTCCCTATATTTCCTGAAATTTGACCATTAGTAGGTTCAACACTAATTCCAAGAGGCAAATTTAATGCACTATAAGTGTAGTTTCCACTGCCACCAGAGGCAACTACTGCTAGGTTAATACTTTCACCTTCATTATTTGTTTGATTGACAATATCATCTACTGTAATTGTTGTATTATCTGTATTTTCTAAGGTTACTGCAAAATAATCCCAAGTAGCAGCAAAAGAAGGATTGCCTCCATAAGAGGTACTTATCGTGCCTACGGCTAATGCTGAGGCTACTCCATTTATCGTATAAGTCCCTTGTACTGATTGCAATACTTTCCCACTCAAATTAATGACTGGACCCAAATCTATATAATTAACCTTGTCTACAGAATATTGGGGTTGTACTGTACCTGATACGGGGTCTACTAAAAAAGCTAACTCTAATTCTGTTAATGATAATAAACCACTGACATTATACGTCGGGTTGCTAACAATACTTCCGCCTGATTCATATAATACCGTTAAACCTCCTACTCCGCCATTCGACGATAATACCAACTTTATATAATTATCCTGATCGCCGGTACCTATGTAAATCCCCTCCGATTGGGAATCCGATGGTACTTGGTTATCAAAAAACGGCGCATTCAACTTCGCCTTTACTAAATAACTCCCCGTTAACTCTCCTACATTTATCCCAAACTGAAAACCATTATCCTGACTATTCTCTATAGCATCTCCTTCTGTTGTGGGCAAGGTAAACAAACCTGCTGTTCCGCCAAAGATCGCCTCATCTGAATCATACTGTTCGTTATAATCCGTAGATCCATTACTCATCAAACCTGTAAATCCTATATCTCCAAAGCCATACCCCAATGCATTAAATAAATCGTTGCTATAAGGTACACTGGTACTAAACCCATTGCTCTCATCCCACTGAAAGGAATCATTTACATCTAGTATCCCATCTTCATCATCATCTGAATCATGTAAATTTGATAACAGAAATCCATTCACTAAGACCTTGTCATAATCATCTGGCTGACTTGAACCTGAACATGGGTCTGTCCCATTGTCCATCTCATCGGCATCACTGTATCCATCATTATCACTATCTACATCCGTAGAATAAACTGGCTCACACAAACTCACAGCTCCTTCATAATCTGTTGGCTCAAAAATTACAATATTATCTGCGCCATAAGTAACTGCCCAAACTGTACCCGGGAATATATCATTATCGCCTTGGGCTACTACATCTAAAGGAAGAGAGCCAAATCCTGTGGCAAAGGTCTTGTTACAACTACTTGGCGTTTCCGGACAGTTTTCTACCACCTTCCCATCTGAGCTTAATATTGCTCGAAAAATCGGGCCGGTACTGTTATAACCTGCCAGCAACAAATCTCCTTTCATTGCATTATCGAAATTACTCGCTGTGTATTCACACAAGCCATTGGTTGAGGGTCCATAGTTTACCAAAGCTCCATCGGTTTCTCCTGAGTTTCTAAAATCTCCTTCTGCCGGATTGGCCATACTCAACGGAACTGCAGGCCAATCTAATGGCAAGGACTGACTCGAAAAATTAGGGTCACTTTCTAATAAAATTTCATTCCGCCAATAGGCATCGGTGCCATCATCTGGATTTAAGGTATGAGATCCTTTTGTATAAAGACCTGACCCTGCGGGATTTCCGCGGATCGGTGTTGGATGTCCTGCATAATAAATCTGATTATTAAATGGATCGTCTGATACATAATTTAATTCCCCTGATACCAATGGCCTAATATAATGCAAACCATTCTTGTTATTCACTGATGGATCGCCTCCTGGACCTATACCTGTCGAACCTGGCTCGCCTGATACATAATTGTTTGTTACTAATGCGGTTTTTGTCTCCCCCGGATAATCTGCCTCTCCCTCCGGATGACCTCCCCAGCCGCCATTCGCTCCATTATCTACTGCATACATCCGACTCTCTCGTCCTGGGCTACTGGTGATCACTAAATCATATACATTTCGCCAGCCTGGTGAATGTATCTGTACGGGGCTACTCGGGTCTATCTTTGCTTGATTTAATCCATCATTGCCGCCAAATGGATCATTGTTATCTGTATAACCATCTGTGGCCTGCTCATTGGTTCGGGTTGGATCATCTAAGGTTGGTAAATCATAAACCCAACTATAGCTATAACCATATTCCAAACTACTCTGAACAGGCATATTATCTATCACCGATAAATCTATACTCAAAATCGCTGCTGAATAGGCATACTCGGTATGAAAAGCAAAGTTATTCGATGGACTACCCGCATTAGTATTACCTCCTACTGCCAGATATAAAATATTGGGATATAAGGGGTCTATTGCCATTCCATTCACTGAATGATTCTCCTCTGAACGAGGTAAACCGCGTACCAAATCTACTTTTTCCCAACTATTACCATTACGGGTTAAGCGATGTAAAATCCCTGAATTGGTATCTAAATTTAAATCATTGCCGCCGCCACCTGCTCCGATACGCCAATCACTTGAACTTACATACAATACCGGATTCGTAGAGCTTCCTGTTAAATAAAGTCCGGTAACCTGTCTGTTTTTTGTGTTGTTATATGCCCCATCATCATCATGGTTTGGCGTTTCATTGCGAACAATATCTATTGTCTCTACGCTGGTTACTGAATAGTTATTGGCACTTACTCGCTCAATGCTATAGGCATATATCAACCCATCTTGCTGTGCTACATATAAGCGGCCATCGGGGCCAAATTGCAAAGAGGTCGGGTTCTCACTTAGCTCCCCAACTAATCCACTTGAATTAAAACTAATCGTTTGACTATATAAGCAAACGCTCGTCAAAATGAGGAGAAAAGCAGCTCTATATAAAAGGCTAAATAGTTTCATTTAAATTTAGATAGTAGAATGTAATAAAACTTCGATACATAAAAATAGTAATTAATAAGTAGCTTAAATAAGTTGATAACTTACATCTACCATTAATTAACAAATGTTATTATGTGTACTCATTTACTCTTTAGAATAAAATTGAGTATACCACTCAACAAATGCATTTATTCCGTCCTGTATACTTGTAGATGGGTTATATCCAGTAACCCGTTGCAAGTTTGTTGTATTTGCATAAGTTATATGCACATCACCTGGCTGCATTGGCATTAAGTCCATTATAGCTTTTTTACCTGTAGCCTTTTCAATAGACTTAATAAAGTCCATTAAATGAACAGGTTTACTGTTACCTATATTAAAAATACGATATGGTGCAGAACTACTAGATGGATCTGGATCAACATGACTGTAACCTTTGTTATGGGTAGGTATATGCTCTAAAGTAAGGCACACTCCTTCTACAATGTCATCAACATAAGTAAAGTCTCTTTGCATCTCTCCATGATTATAAACTTGAATAGTTTCATCATTTAAAATAGCTTTTGTAAACTTAAACGGAGCCATATCAGGTCTTCCCCAAGGTCCATACACAGTAAAAAAGCGTAATCCTGTCATGGGAATTTGATATAACTGACTATATGAGTGTCCTATAACTTCATTAGCCTTTTTTGTAGCTGCATATAAAGACACAGGGTGAGCAGTATGATCTGACTCATTAAACGGCACCTTTTTATTAAGGCCATAAACAGAAGAACTTGATGCAAATACAAGATGCTTTACAGGATAATACCTACAAGCTTCCAATATATTATAAAAACCAATCACATTACTATCAATATAATTTCTAGGATTTGTAATTGAGTACCTCACTCCTGCTTGTGCAGCAAGATGAATTACATAATCTATTTTTGTTCTCGCAAATAAATTATTGAGGTTTCCTGCATCTTCTAAAGATAGTTGAATAAATGAAAAACCCTCTATTCCATTAATTTCTTGATTATATAGTATATCCTCCTTAGGTATACCCAATTTTTTTAATCTTGCATACTTGAGACTTACATCATAATAGTCATTAATACTATCTAAAGAAACAACCTTATAGCCTAATTTTAATAGTCTTTCAGCAGTATGCATACCAATAAAACCTGCTGATCCTGTGAGTAGAACTGTATCCATATATTGAAATAATGTTATTTATTGAGTCAAAAGTAAGAATTTAAAATTAGAGGTTTTAAATGACTAATTTTAAATACCCATAATCAAGTAACTACTTCTTTAGAAGATAAAAGCATATACTATATTAAATAGTAACCTATAAGTAAGTGAGACTATTCCAAAGGTTTAATGACGTATAAAATCATGTATTCCAATGGTAAAAAACATCAGTACAATTAAATAATGGTATTATATAATAATGTATAGACAAAAATTTTGACACTTATTACTTTAGTTTAAAAGTTGATTTTAATAATACAAATATTACACCTCAATATAGAGTTAAAAATAACCTGAAATAGTTATTTTATGGTAATTCATGCTAAAATTAGTGTCTATTATTGTAATATATGCCTTTAAACTTTCTTACTAAAGTATGTACATATAAATTATTATTATTCAATAATGCTAAGACTGCCTTATATTAATAAATATACATAATATAAGGCTTATCGGCAAAACGAAAAAATATTATACCGACTAATCAAATATTGATTTACCTTTCGTATTTATAAAATTCATACAATTATCAAGACTTGGCTACAATTTTGTTAATCAATGCTCTGAATCCAATTAACATTAATTAACAAATTAACAAATGATAGTCAAATACGTCAATCAGATTTACTTGAATTGCCACATTATTATCCTTTTATTGATTGTTTTTTCCTCTTCAGTCTTAGCTACTGATTATCATGTATCGGTTAGTACGGGTAATGATGCTAATACTGGTACTTTAGAAAAACCTTGGAAAAGTATTGAAAAAGCTAATGCGATAGTGGCGGCAGGTGACCGGGTATTCATCCATCAAGGTGCTTACTCCGGACAACAAATTGCACCTAAGGTTTCTGGACTACCTGGAAAACCTATTATCTATCAAGCTTATAATGGACAAGATGTCACTCTTTCCAATATCAAAATCGCCATACAGCTGGATGGTAAAGCTTATATACATATCATCAATATCAATGTAGATGGCAAAAAGTTATATACAGATGCCAATGTGGAGGTGTGGGTACAAATGTATGATAGCCATTACTGCCTAATTAAAGATTGCCACTTTCAATATGCCAAAGGCTGGTCTGGTGTAAGTCTAGATGAAGGCAGTAGTTACAACCAATTGATCAATAACCGAATGGATTATTGTGGTACTTGGAATGATGGCAATGGAGAAGATCGTGGAGATATTATTTCTCTAAAATGTGCCAATCACAACTTATTACAAAATAATTATCTGACTCATGGCGGCCATAACCTATTGGCTGTATATGGTAGATATAACATTATAAAAGGCAATACTTTTGATAATTCATGGGGAACAAATAGCGCTGGAGAACCCATAGGAAATCGCTGTTTGGAACTCAGTAATGTAGAGAGTAAAGGTTGTAATGGGGCTATAGGAGGCTATAATGTATTTGAAGAAAATATTGTAAGAAATACCTTTAAGGCATCTGATAACCTGTATCCTCAAATGATGAAGGCACAGGGAGAGAATCAAATTGTTCGAAAGAATTTAATATTTCAAGGCACGCAAGAAGCTGTAGGTAGTACTGCCAACAGCACCACCCAATATGCAAGGTATCAGCATATCTATCAGAATACCATTAGTAATAATGGAGGTCCGAGTTGGCGCATACTAAGTTCCACAGGTACAGATAGCAAGGCCAATGTATTTAAGAATAATATTTCTTATCAGGCAGGTTTATCCCCTAAAAACAACAAGTATAGTGGTCATATATTTATGAATGTGATTAGCTCAGGTAAAGAAGCTTTTAATGAAGGAGAGGTGAAGGGCAATTGTTTTTATTCACAAAGTGGTGAGGTAGACTGGTTGTATGTAGAGGGTATAGGCAAGGCCTCAGTGTCAGACATAGAGCGTAATTATGGTAAACAGGTATCGGGCAATGTGTTATCTGAACCGGGTTTTATGGCAGCAAGTCCAAAAACAATGGAAGACTTTTATTTGAATGGTAACAGCAAATTGATAGACAAAGGTGTATCCTTAACCCAAGTGATGAGCTCAAGTGGTTCAGGCAATCGAGTACAGGTAGAGGATGCCCGCTATTTTAGTGATGGTTTTGGGATACAAACAGGAGATAAGATTCGGATAGGCACAGGCTTAGCCGTAGAAATCAAAGGTATCGATTACAGTAATGGATATTTAGAGTTATCAGAAAGTAGAAGTTGGCAACAAGGAGATGCCGTAAACCTAGACTTCTCCGGAAATGCTCCCGATATTGGCGCTTTTGAAAAGAAGCAAACTATTACTGTTATTGAAAAAGCTGAAATATCGGTTAATAATGAATTAATATTTGATCCCACTAAGGTAGGTAAAGCTTCTACTAAATATCTAAAAATTCAAAACACAGGAAATATTGATCTCATTATAGATAACATAAACTATAATACACCTTTTGAAGGAACAATAAAGAATCTCACTATTAAATCTGGTGAGCAAATCGATCTACCTGTATTATTCAAACCTGAATATGAAGGCAGTTACTCTGAAAAACTTACAATAAGCTCTAACGCATCAGAAAGTATTGTAACAGTTCAAATAAATGGACTTGCTACTATAAACCAACTGCCCACTGTAAGCATTATATCTCCAGAAAACCATACAACATATACTGAAGGAAATACGATAACAATTTCTGCAGACGCACTTGACAAAGATGGCTCAATAAGTAAAGTAGGATTTTATGCTAATAATACACTACTAGCTGAAACATCTAGTAAACCGTATAGTTTTAGTTGGAATAATATTAAAACAGGAGTATATACTATAAATGCTAAAGCATATGATAATGAGAATGCTATCTCTATTTCAGAAAGCATATCTGTTACAGTTATAAAACCTGATTCAGATTCAGATGGTATCGCTGATGAAAAAGATAACTGTCCTTCAGTTTATAACCCAGACCAGAATATAACGATATGGTACAAAGATGCTGATGGTGACAAGTATGGTGGTTTAGAAAGCTTAAGTTCATGTACACAACCAACAGGTTATGTTTTAAATAACGATGATTGTGATGATGCTAATAGTTCTATAAACCCTAATACAATCTGGTATGCCGATAATGATAACGATGGGTTGGGTAATCCTGATCAATTTCTCACACAATGTTTACAGCCTGAAGGATATGTATTAAACAATAAAGATACTGAAGACAATGATTCAAATATATCTAATAAAGGAGATAACATTATTGAAAGTTCTTTTAACTTTTCTACAATACATGACGCATACCTTGAAAATGGAACATTAAAAAACAATAAAGATCTTAGAATAGAGAATGATAAAAGAGAAACTTATTTACAATTTAATATTGAAGGCATTGCTGAAAAAGCAGATATTAAAAATGCTACATTAAATATCAAAATAGGTTCAGATAATGGAAATGGAACACTACGAGTATTTAAGGGTGACCATAACAATTGGACAGAGTTTAATTTATCTTCTCAAAATAAACCCAATAAAGAATTAGAATTAGATAACTTAACAGAAAGCTATTCAAACCCTAAAGTCTATAGTTTTGATGTAACAAATGCAATTACTGGCAATGGTAGTATTTCTTTTATTATTTCAATGGATGCTGGAGGAAACGATGTGGCCTTTATGTCAAAAGAAAATACAGTCGCTCCAGAATTACTCATCTCCACAATTGAATACCAAGAAGAGCCTGAACCAGAAATTGAGCCATCAAACTTTATGCTTATTGATGCAAGTAAAGATACTGATATCGAATACATTGCAGATTCAGATAAAATAGTCCTTTCTGAACTATCATCTCAAAATCTAAACATAAGGTACGATATACCAATCTCAGGTGAAAATAGTATTGTTTTCATTATGAACAATGAAAATGTACGAACTGAAAACTCTGCTCCATACACAGTATATGGAGATAAAAATGGAGATTACTTCAACTGGACTCCTAGTCCAGGTATGTACACTTTAACGGCTGAAGTTTACGACCGCAAACGAGGTAATGGTAATCTGTTAATGGAAGAAACAATCACATTTGAAGTAGCAAAAACTACCTCAGAAAGCTTTGCAATTACTTATCCTTTTGATGGTAGCGAAGTTGAAACTAATAAGGAGGTGACAATTTCAGCAAATGTTCCGAGTCAGACAAATGGTAGAGTAAAAGATGTAACTGTAAATTTCTATATCAATGGAAATAAGATAGGTGAAGCTACTCAATATCCTTATCAGATTAATTGGTCAACTTTTACAAAAGGCAAATATACAATCACTGCTTCAATGGAAAATAATAACCAGCTTGAAATAGCTCCTGAAGTAAATATTTCGGCAATTAAGTTAACAAATATTTTACCTGATATCGATTGGCTTAACTCAATGGATAAAATTTATGAGTATACTAAAAATGTAACATTAGAAACAAGTGTAACAGATAAAGATGGAAAGGTTGAAAAGGTAGAGTTCTATAATGGAGAAGAGTTACTTGCAGCAGTAACTAAAGTTCCTTACTCTTTTAAATGGGTAACACCTGATCCAGGAGTTTATGAAATAACAGCAAAAGCTTTTGATGATGATGGTGATGTATCAATTTCTGAAGCACTTACATTTACTGTGTTATTGCCAAATGGAGATATGCCAGTAGTTGCAAGTAACGATAAAGATGGTAATCCACTTGAAGAAATAATAGAGGAAGAGGAAGCACTTTCGTTTGATGTCGCTTTTGGACCAAATCCTGTTACTTCGTTTCTAAAAATTAAACCAGAATATAATAAGGAAGGCAATCTTAATATTACAGCTTTCAGTATAGATGGTAGAAAGATAGAATTGATGTCCGAAACTATCTATCAGCCAGATACTATTATTGAATTAGGTTTACATCATCTTAAAAAAGGATTATATGTTATCGAAGTAAATCTTAATAACTATAAAAAGACATTTAAGATAGTAAAACAATAAACAGAATAGATAATAAAGATTTCTTAGTACAAACCATTAAGGAACAAATCAATTAGATGTATAATATGGGATTGGAGGTTAACTCTTAATCCCATATTTTTTTCTTTTTAGGTTATTTTTTCAATCCTAGCTTAACCAGTACCAAAAGAAGCTAGGTAACTCAATATTTCATTTATCAAAATTTCGCTATAAGGCTTGCAGATTCTTTTAGCTTAATAAAAAACACAAACGTAGTAATTTTTCGGCCTGTTTTAATCTCTTCAAATTCGATATCAAAATCTGTATTTTCATTAATCTCTCTAAGTGCTACATCAATCACTTTTTTCTTAAACATGCCATATTTCTCATATTTTTCTTCACCTGTTACTCTATTAATTAAATCTAACTTATACTTTAACTCCTCTATCTTAATCAAGAATTTACCTGTAGACTGCCACATACAAAACATTTGAAAAAGACGCTTTGCATAAGTGCCTCTTACCTTTAAAGCATTTTTTAAACTATAGGTAGTAAAGTTATCTTTGAGGTCGAATAAAAACGGACGTAATTTACGCGCAATTTCAATTTCGAGCACACCACTTTGTCTTATGTATTCTACCGAAGCACAAATACCAATTTGTAAATAACCTTCTTTATTTTCTATTTCGTAACCTCTGTTTCGTAGCTTAAAAGTATAATCTTTAAGTCTGCCATAGTTAATTTTACTTCCGGCAGCAGCTTCCAACTCTTTTACAGAGATTTGATAAACTTTATCTACCGGATCGTCTTTTTTTAGCTGAGCAATTAATAGAAATATAATATTCATCTCTACGGCAGTCATAGAATACCGAGAGCTTGTAATTAAATTAGATTGCTTAAGTTGTTTATTTTTTTCTATAGATGGCATATTATTAAAATGAGATTATCATTTTTATACACATTAAGTAGTATAATTTTAAATAGTTTACAAAAAGTTATCTTTTATAGAGATTCTAACTTAGATGAAAATACTTCTTGTTTAACTTATATTGTTCAAATTTTGCGCGTAGAAATTAAAATTAGAAAATAAATAACTAAATAATTCCCATCTAATAGTGCTTTTATACAATTTCCTCATTCTAGCTTTTGGGTTTTAATAGAAAAGCTCCAACAAATTGACAAAAAGTTATCTTTATTGCTCATTTAGTTAAAATAACTTTTTGTAAGAATAATATAACCTTTTGTAAGTTTCTTTTTGGACTTTCGTTTCAATGAACAGTTTTAAAAATAAACTTTAATGATTATCCGTATTCTTACCACAAGCTCAATTGAGCGTACAAGCAATTAATATTCTGTCAAAAATATCATTTTCAAAGTATCTTCTATTGAGTTTGTAACAGAACTCATCTAGATAATTCTGTAGATACCCTGGCCTTGTATGCTGATATATCCCTTGTAGGACTTTCTTTGCATTCCCAATGGCTGTATGTACCCAAGGTAGTTTGATATGGGCCTGTTTTGAGGGCACTTTTTCCACATCCATCTCGAACTCTCCTGCCAGTGACTGATAGGTTGAATAGCCATCTGTAATCATCTTGGCATTCTGGGCAACATGCCGGGTAATCGTATTTCTAGCAGTTTCTACTGTAAAATCAGCGCATACAGCCATTTTGAAATACTTGCACCTTTTAGAAGGGCGGTGTTTTTTAGGCTGTAGCACCACCTCTGTCTGTGCAAAGACCATCGCCATGGTCTGCTTCTGGCTCCCCCTTCCCCGCTTTCTCTCCTCTTCCTTCTGCCCCTCGGGTACTAGTGTTTCAAAGAACCCTTCGTCTACCTCAATATTGCCTCCCAGCAAGTAGTGGTTGTCCCGTTGGCCCATCGCAGAGCGTATTTTGTGCATCATTGCCCAGATAGGTTCATAGCGCTTATGATTGAGCTGCCTCTGCACATTACAGGCAGAAGAACCTTTCTTGCTACAGCCCATCAGCCAGATAGCAACGAACCAGTAGCGAAACGGAAGTTTGGAAGCTTCCATGATGGTGCCACTGCGGAGGCCTGTCCTAAAACTGCATGACTTGCATTGGTACATCTGCTTGCTATTTAGCCAGTAATGCTCTTGGCTACCGCATTTCTTGCAACAAACACCTGCTTTATCCCTGATTTCCTTGAAACGCTCACGGCATACCTGCTCATTGCGGTACGCTTACATGAATTCAATAATACTATCCATAATGACCTGTTTTTGAGCTAATTTCGAAGCGCAGACCATACCCTATTTACTTTGTGGTAGCTTTACGGATAATCATTTAAACTTTTATTAGTAGAATAATTATGTTAAGTTGTATTAAACCTAAATCTTTAATTATTAATAAGTATTAAAAGCAAGATAATATAACTTTTTGTAAGGTTTAAGAGCCGATTTATGATTCAAGTCATAAAACTGAAGACAATCAAAAGGATTTAATGGATATTCTAAAGATAACTTTTTGTCATTAAAATAGATAGATACAAGCCTAAATGGCTCAAAAGTTCAAAAAAAGAAGCTAATGGTTACATTAAGTTATCTTTAATTAACAAACTTGAATAGGTATAAATCAATCCCTAAAAAACTTCAACTGATACTTGGCATCGATAACTTTAGCAGCATAGCCAGAAAGAGAACCTTTAATTTTTCCATCGCGATGGAACATTTTAATTTCATTAATTAAACGCCAAATACCTGTTTGTGCATCTGCTCCTACTTCCTTTAGAATTTTTTGTACTTGCCAATCATCCAAACCAAATTCTTTTAAGCGCTCAGTGAGTCGCATCTCTTTTTCATCTGTTTCAGTCTCTGTAACTGTATCAGTTTGGTTATTAAACGGTGTCTGTTCAACTTTTACAGAAGTACTATTTTTGCCAACAGTTTTAGTCAATGAAATATCTAATTGGTCTAGTTCATCGTCGCTATCTTGCTTTTGTTGGGTTATAAAAAATACGAGTGACGATATTTTTTTTCCACCGTGGCGCTCTTCCTTAAAGGTAAAAGAAATATCGGTTTTCTTTTTTAATTCATTCTGGGCGGTAATCAAAACCCTTCTTTTAAAATCGTAATAACGTGGATAGGCACTTTCTTCTAAACCTAGCATCGCTCTTAAATCTTGCAATTCAAACCTACGTTTACCAATAGTTGCATACTGTTTAAGCAACTCATAAACCCTAATGCTAAAACCACTTTTCAGTTTAATGATGTTTTGGAGCGGATACTTAGTGAAGTTCTTTTTTACTTCGAATAAAAAAGGTTCTAACTGAGGTTCAAAAGCAAATTTTATTTCTCCTGACTGTTTCACAATAGTAACAGAACCCAACCAGTTGCAAATAATTAGCTCTTTCTCATTTTCGAGGTGTAGTGGTTTACTTTTAAGCGTAGTTACAATTTCCTTAAAAGAATCATAGGCATCTCCCCATTTGGCATCATTCTGATTGAGTATTTCACTAATCTCATTTACATGGGTATGGTAAATATGACCAGACTTGTGATCTGGACGCAACATAGAAATGAATAACAGCAAAACCTTTTGTTCTCTGGTATTCAGTTTATATTTTGCCTCAATAATATTATTTGCCTTTACTATTGTAGAGGGAGATTTTCTCATGACTAAAAAATTACGAATAGGTAAATATATAGAAAAATAAACAAAAGCGACAATTTTATTAAGCGTCGTTTTTTCCCGATTTTTGTCGTTGTTCAACCCGAAATAAGTCGTCTTTTTGCCCGAAAAAGCGCGTTGCATAACCCGATAAAAGTCGTTGTTACGCCCGACTTATGTCAGCAGCAAACCCGATTTTTGTCGTTTTTAGGTGCATTAACTGCCTCAAAAACAGATAGATACAGCCTCCGAAAATATTATAAAAGAAGTAAATAATATAAAACAGATAAAATTTAAAAGAGATGAGTTTAATGGACTATTTTTTTTAAAAAAAAGCAAAAAATTTCTATTTGATACTAAATCATAGAAATAAAAAGGGTCTATTAACCCGGTTTTTGTCGTCTTTAATCTCCCGATAAATGTCGCTTTAAATAGCAAATTTGCTTGACCCGCATTTTACAGGGTTCTTAATATTGGTAAATGTACATTGTTATACAAACCCGAAAAATGTCGTTGGTAAACCCGGTTTTTGTCGTTGTATAATTTTTTCATATCTCTAGAATCATTAGAAATAGTACCGACTTTAAGGTGAAAAATAGTTTGTCACGAAGAGAATATGTAATATCACAATCCGGATACAGCAATATTTAAAAAAATATGCTACAGCAGCAGTTATTTACCCGAAAAATGTCGTTGTTTGACAAAATCAATCAACTTTTTGTACCTACTTTTATTAATATAATCTACATAAAATCACCCGGTTTTTGTCGTTTTTTGAGCTTTTAGTAGACTTTTATCCAAAAGTTATCAACTATGGCGTGTAAAAAAGTCTGATAATTACACTTTGTGGCATACCCGAATTTTGTCGTTGTTGAAAATTTAAATTGATAAACGTCAAAGCTAATTAGATAATAGGTTTTTTCAATAAAATTAAATTACGAAAGTCATCTAAGGCTTAAATATTCATTTATTAAAAAAAATCAACTGAAATTTTTAGTCCGTAAAAAGCTTACGACCTGGGGAAATATCTTAGTCATAAATAAAAAACAAAAACATTTTCTCCCATGTCAGACACCATTTCATACCACTACTCTATTGCTTCCGGATTAAAAAAACAAGGTAATACCGATGAGCTCCTACTTGCTAAATACAGCGAAGTAGAGAAAAAGGACGCTCCTTGTTTTTTCTGGGGAAGACTCAACGATCCTTACATTACAGCTAGATGTTTAATTACGCTTTCAAATACTGTAAAGTCGAGTTTTAACCTCTCTCCTTTTCAGATCGCGATGTTGAAAGACCCGATTGTAACGGCTGGCAATGAGAAAATTCGTTTCGAAGGTTTTTCGCATTGTGCAGGTGTGTATGCAAGAGTAGATGTATTGCCGGGTGGACATGATGGAGAATTTCTAGAAAATGGCACAACCAATGTAGATTTTAACCAAGGGATGATTAGCGCTTTAAGTAGTGTGAGAAAGAAAGAAGATGTGTTGCTTTCTGTGGGGCAAAAAGAAGTTGCCTTGCATAAAAATGGAGAAAAAGTAGTGGAGAAAAAAGTGCCATTGCCTACTAAATGGATTAAAGGTTTAACTACTGTACAGTTGTATTTGGCAGATACAGAAGAGGTTTTTAGAATGAATCGTATACAAGCGGTGCAGTTTATAAGAAGCATTCCTAAGGGGAAACCCAAGACAGATTATTATTTGGGAATGCGTGGCAATCGTCCAGTATTGTCTCCAGCAAAAATGGAAAATGGTGTGTGTATTGGCGGTGTTCATCGATTGCGTTTGTTGGAACAATTGGTGCCACTGGCAGATGAATTACGCGTGTTTGCTCATAAAACCATGCAGTCTACTACATGGCAGTTATACTTTGGCGATGTGCGTTTTACCTTTTCTCTTTCAAGAGATGCTTGGAGAGGTTTTTCTGGTGAAGGTGCTGCCTTGGCTTCTTTAATTGAAGATGTGCCCGAAGCGCTTATTTCTCGCTTCGATAATTTCAGTTTTGCCAATCAGGAGTTTAACCCGACTATGATGGCTATTGAAGAAAACATTGGCTTTAAAGACATGAATAATCTGGCTACCAGACTTTCGGCAATGGGTTTACTGGGTTTCGATTTAGACGAAAACAGTTTCTTTTATCGCCGTTTGCCTTTTAACCTCAGCAGAATTACCAGTCTGAATCCCCGAATGAAAGAAGCCGAAAAACTCTTGGCTGATGACAAAGTGAGTATTGTAAGCCATACAGCAGAAAGAGTAGAAGCTCTGGTTGAGGGAAGCGGCATCCATCACACTGTATTGCTTGAAGGCAACAAATCTCGCTGCACTTGTACTTGGTATGCACGCCATCAGGGCGAGCGTGGCATATGTAAACATATTTTGGCTGTAAAAAAGAAAATCTCCTAAGTTATGACAACAGATATACAACAACTCGAAAATATTCTTACAAGAAATAAGCTATCAGAAGTTTTTCCATTTCTTGAAAAATTGGATAATAAACAGCGCAGAAACTTAGCTAAAGAAATTGAACATATAGAAAAACGTCATAAGCTAACTTCAGATAGTTGGAGTGTTTGGGGAGTGAATAACCGTAAAACGAAAGAGCAGATTATAGAAGCAACAAAGTTTGTTTGCTATACTGCCAGTGAGTTTAAAAGAAAAGGTAGTCATTGGTTAGATCAATCATTAATAGAAAGAGTATTTAACTTCTACATTCCAGATTGGTTTGGAGATTTTATGAATGAAACTGCTGAAAGAGATTTTTGGGCAGTTTTTAACATGGATTACAAATGGATGATGGAGCTTTATAAAAGAAAAGTTTTTAATCCATCTCCACAACTTATCGTAAAGCATTTACCTAAATTTATTTTTAACTTAAATGTAAAAAAGAATAAATATGTTGATTTTCTGAATGAAAAGAATCTTCTTTTATATCCAGAAACTCTTGATGAACACATCTGGCTTCTTTTTTCTTATGATTCTCGGATCAATTGGATGCAGACTTCTGTAACTCTCTCAAATTGTTACGATCAATTTGTAGATTGGAAAGACATCTTTAAAAAACTGGCAGCAGAGGACAAAATCGATCGCAAAAAATTATTAACCCATTGTTTATCTGCTACCACCATGAATTTTAATAAATTACTCACCCAATGGTTTATAGACCTGTTTGTTCATTTGGAACCAACAGAAGAAGAAGAACTGGAACTCCAAAACGATATGATGGCGGTTTTCAATTCTGCGCATTCTAAACCAGTGAATGTGATGTTAAATCATTTCAAAAAACTTTGTGTACACAAAACTTTTCAACTGGCAGATTTTCTTGAATACAGCAATGTACTGATTACCAGCGAAGTAAAAGGCGTAGTAAATAGTACTTTAATGATTCTTGATAAAGCAGCTAGAAAACATCAAGATAAGACTTCTGAAATTTGCCAAACTGCTTCACAAGCATTTTTGCATGCTGATGCAGCTATTCAAAAAAGAACTGCCAAGCTAATTGCCAAGTATGGGAATGTGGAAGACGAACAATTGCTAGCGAGTATCAGTACATTTTCTGAGTCGATTTTGTTTGAAGCTAGAGAGCAGCTTGCTTCATTTATTCCACAAGAAGTTTTAGAGCAAAATGCTGATTTTGAGGAAGATACTATGTTGGTGATAGAAGAAGTAAATGAAGTGCTCTCACCAGAAAATCAAATCACTATTCCTGAGAATATCGATGATTTAATGTTTTTAGCGAGCCAAGCATTTGATAATAATGATCCGGCACATATAGATATTTTTCAAGATGCTTTGGTGAGATTGAATGGTGAATTGGATGGAGAAAACATAGATCGTTTTGAGCCTGCTTTACAAAGAGCTTTTAAAATGGTTACCGAAGATTGGCGTGCTAATATGGGCTCGCTCGATCATATGCTTGCTATTTTCTTTATCGAATATGCTTGCGTGCTCATGAGACGCTTTCCGGATGGAGGCAAAAAACTGAAAAAATTGTATAAGAAATATGTAGCCAGTGAAACGGAACATAGCGTGCAGTATTCAAGAAATAAATTTAGAATATATCCACTCATTCGCTGGACACCTTTCTGCAAAAGTAGAATTTATGAGCCTTTTCAGCTAAAAATGTTGGAGACACTGGCACTGATAAAAGCACAAGTAAAACTGCCATTGTTGTCTACTCCTACCCATCAATCTTGTTGGATTGATCCTGAAACATTGCTCGAAAGAGTATTGCAATGGCAAAAGGCTGGCAAAGAAGTGCCTCATATGGATATGCAAATAGCCATGAGTAGAACTTGCTTAAAAGATACTGCCCATTTGTTACCAAGGGTAATGACAGAATTAATTGGTGAAACCAGAGAGTTACTTTACTTTTTGTTTGAGAAAGATGCCAAACCAGTGGGGCCTTTCCGCAATCAAGCCCATTGGTTTACGGCAGCACTTACTAAAAATCCAGAGGTGGTGTATGATGAGTTTAAAGACTTTGCCTATAGCCAAACTGAGAGGGTAAAGTTTACTGGGCAATACAATTGGAAGGTACTTAGTGAGCTATTTCAAACACAAAGATGGGATTACAAAAAGAATGGTTATGTTGACTATAAGGATTATAGGAGAGTCTTGAGAATAGACATAGATAAGTCTAAACAGCAAAAAGTGGTTCCGTTTTTTAAAAGGGTTTTAACTCAGTTAATGACATCGAATGAGCAAAAATGCATGCTATACGAAGCTGTGCATATTCAGGTAGATTGGGCATTAGCCATGAAAAACGACGTAGCGCGTTTGTACAGCCTTTACCCAAATAATCCTGAAAACTTGATTGCTAAATTCACAGATTTAAATTTTAGGGATGCTAACTTTTTCGGTGAAGACCATAAGAAAATTAGCCTGAGTTTGCTTGAGCAGTTAACGACTCATCCCCTACCGTTGGGCAATATGGCGCATTTGTTTGTGGCTGCTTGTATGCTTTCTTCTGATAAAACAGTTCGTGCATTGGCTGGCGAATTATGGATACAAAGCACCAGAACTCAACAGATAAACAATGAAAAACTAGGTGAGTACATTGGTAAACATTTTAGTATTGAGTTTGTGCCGTTGAAGCGATTTACAGACTTACTCACAGAAAATATGCTCAACATTTCTGTTTACCACAATGAGCAGTTACAAGATCTAATAGAAAATATATTGCTGCATTTGCCTGCAGAGCCGATAAAAGGCCTTAAAAAGCTATTAGAAATTTATTTAGAAATAGTAAGCCGAACAAACAAACAAAGCCCTGAAGTACTGAATGCCAAGATGAATGATTGGGCAAGCACCAAAAGCCTCACCAAGGTTTTAAGTTTGGTTGCCTGCTAACAATGTATTAAGTCCCTGTATGTATGTTGTATTTTACACCTTCTAAGAATATTTCTTGGGAGGTGTTTTTTATTTATGATTAAGATACTGATTATCAATATTTTATTAATGAATCCTCTAAGTTTTTCCTTGTTAATATTTTTATTACTGAGTTTTTATTATAGCTAATATTTTACTCGCAGGTAATTATTTTGTCTTTCCTAAAAGGAACATAAATATTAAAGCTTTAGATAGTCGCTTTTTAAAGCTTATAAAGATATTTCGATCATAAAATGACCTACTCCTTATTAATCAATCAAATTATTCTTAAAAAGCTTTATTCATCTACTGTTTATTTCCAATTTCATAAATGTTTTGTTATCTAATCATAATTAATCTTATGTTTTTATATGTAAACATATACTTACTACACTAATCATAATTAAAAATAAGAAAGTATATATTTAAATATTTTTGTTTTAGTTTTCTTTTGGTTACAATTGCTTATATATACTTTAACAAACAATCATATATAAATTAATGTCAGCTAAAGTAATCAGCATTGCCAACGAAAAAGGAGGCGTAGCAAAAACAACATCTTGTGCTGCTATGGGTAGTGTACTTTCCCGTTTGGGTTACACTGTAATTTTAATAGATTTAGATCCACAAAGTGACCTTACCATTTCACTGGGTATCGATCCGGAAGACCGCAACATCCACGACTGTCTTTTTACACACAGAAAGTTAAAAGCAACACCAATTAATGAGAACTTGGTATTGGTTGGTGGCTCACCCGAACTCACTTCTATAGACTTTATGGATAACCTCAAAAAAGACGATGAATACCAGTACGAAAACCCTAGAAAAATTGTAAAACAACTGATAGATGCAGCACGCGATATGTGCGATTTTATGTTGTTAGATTGTCCGCCCAATTTGGAGATAATTACCCAAAATGCATTGCTTGCCAGCGATTATGTTTTGGTGCCATCAGAAGCACACAGTTTTAGCATCAACGGAGTAGAAAACATCTTAGAGCAGATTGTAAAATTTAAGAAGAAAGCCAATCCAAGTTTAGAGGTCTTGGGTATTTTCTTAACCCGTTACAGAGTAAAAACCCGCAGTCACGAAGATTTGGTGGAGTACTTCAATCAAAATCATCCCGATATTTTTCTTAATACCTACATCCACGAAAATATTACTATACAAGAAGCTACACACAGTGGTCGAGAGTTAGAAGAGCACGATGCTTATAAAAAACAAAGTAGTTTGGTAAAGAAAAAAGAGCCATTTAAAGGCTTAAAAGACTACAGAGACTTGGTTAATGAAATTTTAAAACGCATGTGATATGAGTGAAGAAAAAAATCTATTGCCTTTTAAAAGGCCCAAAAAGAGAATTCTTGATGATGACGATATTCCTTTGGGCAAAGGAAAACCGATTAGCAAAACCACAGAAGAATCGGAAACCAAAACTACCAAAAAAGCTGCAAAGCCAGTAGGGGAGAAGGCGAGTAGCAAGAAAAGGGCAAAGGCCTCTAATGAACCAAAGCGCCATACTTTCTTTGTAGATCCGGAGATACTCGAAAAGGTAAAAGACTTGGTTTTTACCCGTAAATACACCCAAGGTGATATTGAGGTGAATCAGTCAACCATTATTAATGAGGCATTAGAAAAGTATTTAGAGGCTTATGAAGGAAAAATACAATCTCGCCCTAAATACATTCGCGATATAGAAGAAAAGAAAGCCAGAAGACCGAATGCGAAGAAATAAAAAGCGCAACGTTTTTTATAAGGATTAGTAAGTGGAGGTAACTTCTATTTAAGAACTCTGCAATTTTTTTTAAGGGAAATCAGAATGCGTCCTATTTACCTAATACTACTTGGAAATTTCCTTCAAAATGGCCTAAAAATGCTAGTAAGGTTAAAAAAATAAATAATTTATCAGCAGATGTTTTGGTATGGTATTATCATATTCATTAGCTTTAAATAACAACAAAAAAGACATTTAATAAATGCTCGGACTTTTGTCCGGGCTTTTTTTTTGTATTACATTCTCAAGTTTAAGTTGAGATACAATTGATTTAATTTATGAAGATGTATAGGCAGCTAGAATCAGACTAAAAAATACTTTTTATTGGCATTCGCAAAACACTGAATATGAGTGTGCAATCTGCGATTCTAGTATTTCTCATACCAGTCAAACTGTTTTAGCGTAATATTCACTTTTTCTTGTTTTATATATTTAATAAACGCTTGGGCTACTGGTGATAAATTTTTTGGTTTTAACCAAACCAAGTTCCAATGTGTCACAATAGGCAAACCTTGAAAGGGTATTATTTCAATCTCTCCATTTTTTAATTCATTTTTAATTCCAATTAAGGGCATAATGGAATAGCCTAAACCTGCAATTACAGCTTGTTTTACGGCTTCGTTAGAAGTCAATTCAATTTTCTTATAAGTAGGAAGGTTTTTTCCTTTTATAAATTCCTCCATAGCATTACGTGTTGCTGAGCCTGGCTCTCTGTAAATTAGAGGATACTCCTCAAATATTTTTATTTTTGACTTGTCTTTTCTGTGTTTTAAGTCAGTGCTGCCTATAAGATAAAGTTTGTTTTGCAAAAGCTGCAAGTTGTTAATATCTAACTGTTCTGGAATAATAGATACCAAAGAAAAATCTACAAGGTTTTGTTCTAAGCTTTTTACAACCAAGGTTTTGTTAGTTACATCCATAATAAGATCTACTCCTCTATGTTCACGCATAAATCCAGCTAAAAAATAAGGCATTACATACTTGCCAGTAGATGCTACGGAGATACGTAACCGACCTGCTAATTGGTTTTGGTAGGTCATTGTTTTGTAATTAATTAGCTCTATCTCAGCCAATATTTTTTCAGCTGCTTTAGCTATTTCTTTCCCAAAATCTGTAATGTATAATTTTCTGCCTATTACCTCTGTAAGCGGTACAGAGAACTGATCTTGAAATTTTTTTAATTGTATAGAAACAGCTGGTTGAGTTAAAAAAAGTTCTTCAGAAGCTTTTGTAACACTTTGAACCTCAACTACTTTGAGGAATACTTTCAGTTGGTGCAAAGTATAATCCATAAATATTGTTTATGTATATCATATATAATATAAATAAAAGTGTATTAATTATCCTATTATATTTAGTTACTGATCACCCAAAAAATCAATTTTATGAACTACATAAACCAAGAAATAGATATAGTAGAAGAGTCACAAGTCATTCACAAAGAGATTTCTATTAAACCTAAGTCTAAGGTAAAAAGTAGTTCAAGAAATGCTATTATGATAGTTAGTACTATATGCATTATAGTGCTGTGGATTTTTTCTTCACTAATACGTGGTGGTTTGTTTTTTACAGAAGCAGTGTTTTCTAGTTTTATTTTAGGAAGCCTATTGCTTATTAAAATTAGGTGTGACCCTAAAAGTATCAATCAGAAATAACATACTCCCTTTTGAAAGGAATAAGTGATTTTTAGAATAGATCAATAGTAAAAAGTATATACTAACTTATTTTGAACTTAAATGTGAAAAATCGATGGGAAATTTAGCAATATGGTTAGTGGTTCTAATGCTTGTATATATCCTCCTATCTATAGCGATCTATTACAGTATATATTTGTTTTGGGAAGGAGGGTTAAAGATACTTAGTAATTCATTGTTGCTCAAAGTAGAAAGATCAAAATATATTTTAAAGTCATTTGTATTAGAATATCAAAAGAGCTTTTATGATTTGAAAGGAAAAATAATAAAAGATGGCAAGCGAGAGAGCCAGCTATTTTATACATTGTTTAAAAAAAGGCTCTCTTACCTACCTTATATAGCCCTTTTCTTTGCAGGAAAACAAAAGAATTAAGTAGTTACTAAATGGAATTTTTTACTGAATTTATTGGTCTCAGAAATGGGTTTAAAACCCTGTACTTTAAGTACAGTACTTTAGTATTGCGAAAAAATCTATAAAGTTAGATAGATGAAGCAAATAAATAAAAAGAACTTAAGCTATGATACTTTAAATCATTCATATCATCCAGAAATAAATATATTGAAAATCTATGTTGACTCTAATATAATGTTAGAGTAGGGACTTTCAGTCCCCATAATTAAACCTCTGTACTTTCAGTGCAGAGTGGTTTAGTTTATAAAATTGAAATGTTTGATCTGTAAGCACCCTTCTTATTATTTAGATTTTCTATTCCAAATTTTGCATTAAGTTGCGCTTTTATTTCCTTACATCTTCTTTGTAAGTCTAGATAATTTTACTTCCTTTTTTAGATAAAACTTTATTCGATTTAGAGTAACTGTTTGAAAATATTCCTTCATTTCGTACTTTAAAATCTTTCCGATACTTACAATTAATTAGGTATAATATCTTTATTTAAGATAATCTAGTATTTGCTTTGAGCATATTAAAGTTTATGCTTTTTTTAGACTGTATTTTAGGTTTTATAAGAAATAAACTTGTTTTTAATGTGAATTTCGAACTTTATAGTTTGAGATTGCATATATGTATCATCTTCGATTTATAATGATATGGTAGTTTTTTTATGGCTATTTTGGGTGGCTTTTTTTATTATATTTTACAACTATGCAGGTTATGGGATTTTATTAGCGGCCATCGTTAGCATAAAGAAAATAATTAGTAAAAAAACTGTAGATGAAGAGCCTTTTTACCTACCTGTCACCTTTTTAATAGCAGCCTATAACGAAGAAGATTTTATAGAACAAAAAATAAAGAATACACTAGCACAAGACTATCCGGCAGACAAATTAGAGATTCTTATTATTACAGATGGTTCAAGTGATCGCACCCCCGAAATATGCAGGCAGTTTAGCGAAGTAAAAGTAATGCATGAAGATGCAAGAAGAGGTAAAACAGCTGCGCTTAACAGAGCCATGAAAGAAGTAACTAATCCGGTAGTGATTTTTAATGATGCCAATACGATTCTAAATGAAGACGCTGTAAAGAATCTGGTTAAGCATTACAAAGACCCAAAAGTAGGCGGAGCTTCAGGAGAGAAAAAAGTGGTAAAGTTAGATTCTGAAGATGATAATGTAGGAGAAGGAGAGGGGCTTTATTGGAAGTACGAGTCATTCCTAAAAAAGCTCGATTCTGAGCTATATACAGTTGTTGGTTCTGCGGGTGAGCTTTTTTCTATAAGAACAGAACTATATGAGTTTGTTGAAGAAAATGTGATATTGGATGATTTTATTATCTCGTTAAGAATTAATAAAAAAGGATATAGAATAGTATATGAGCCTGAAGCTGTGGCCATGGAGAATCCATCTTTTTCTATGGAAGATGAGCATAAAAGGAAAGTGAGAATTTGTGCGGGTGGCATTCAGTCTATCATTATGTTAAAATCTCTTTTAAACATCTTTAAGTATCCTGTATTATCATTTGAATATATATCTCACCGGGTTTTAAGGTGGACACTCACACCTCTTAGTTTACCACTTATCTTTATAGCAAATGTATTGCTGCTAAATGTGCATCCTTACTTTTATAAAGTGTTTTTTATGCTACAATTGGCTTTTTATGTGGCCGCTCTATTAGGTTGGTATTTAACAAAGCGAAATATAAAGTTTAAGCCATTTTACCTTCCCTATTATTTTTTCTTTATGAACCTCGCTGTTTTTCAGGGCTTTTTTAAGTTTATTAGAGGAAGACAATCTGCGGTTTGGGATAAGGCTAAGAGAGGTTAAAGTGTGTTTTTAGTACTTAATTAGAAATAACATATCCAAATATTATGGTTTATTAACAGAAATGGGTGATTTACGGTCAGTTATATTTCTAAATTTACTTAGTTTAAACTGAAGCTATATAACTACATGGGTTTCCATAATTACCTTAACTACTATCTTCGAGTATTAATAACACTTTCCCTCATTCTGACGAGCGTTTGCTTATATAGTCAAACGATTAGTTTTAATTCAAGTGGATTAGTTGGGGAGCTAAGTGAAAATCCAACGTCTTTGCAGTTTGGCCCTGATGGTCGCTTATATGTAGCCCAACAAGACGGGTTGATTTATGCCTATAGCATTGAGCGAGTAAGTGCCAATAACTACTCAGTAACTGGTGTAGAGACAATAGATATTGTTCGCAATGAAACGCCAAACCATGATGATGATGGGGTATATAACAACACAAAAAACAGACAGGTAACCGGGCTTTATTTAACAGGAACTTCTACAAACCCTGTTTTGTATGTGAGTTCAAGTGATTGGCGTATCGGAGCAGGTGGCGGTGGTAATGATTTAAATTTAGATACCAATTCAGGGATTTTACATCGCTTAACCCGTAATGGTAATAGTTGGGAAAAAGTAGATTTGGTACGCGGTTTACCCCGCTCAGAGGAGAATCATTCAGTGAATGGAATAGCAATCGACCCCTTATATCCCAATATTTTATATCTGGCAGTAGGAGGCAATACCAATGCAGGCAGTCCATCAAATAACTTTGCTTTTCATACCGAGTATGCCTATTCAGCAGCGATTTTGAGTATAGATTTATCGGTGATAGATAATATGCCCGTTCAGAGTAGCACAGAATATGGCTACACATATAATTGGGTTTATGATCTACCTACTTTAGATGATCCGACCCGAACCAATGAAAGTACTACAGATGGTTATACAGATAACAATGATCCATTTGGCGGGAATGATGGATTAAATCAAGCAAAGATAGACCCGAGTAGCCCCGTACAGATACATTCACCAGGCTGGCGAAATGTATATGATTTAGTAATCACCAGTAGTCCAGGACGAGAGAGTCGGATGTATGCAGTAGATAATGGAGCGAATGGCGGCTGGGGAGGTCATCCGGAGGGAGAGGCAGATTATCCGGGGGAGACAAAAACCGCATTAGTAACAAACAATTATGTATCAGGCGAGCCAGGTTCGACAGGTATAGGTCCAGGAGGCGATCCATCAGTGAATAACAAGAATGGTTTGCATTATATTAGGCCATTGGTATCAGGGGAATTAAATTATGTATCAGACGATCCATTTAATAATCAGATTTATTATGCAGGACATCCAACACCGATCCGCGGAAATCCCGCAGGGTCAGGTCTTTATACAAAAGGATCTCATACCTTAAATCCAGATGATGGCACCGATGCCTATTGGCGGAATGAAATTTTATTAGAAAGTGACCCTAATTTTTCGAGTCAGTCCTTGCCATTAGATTGGCCTGCAGTTCCGTTGAGTATGGCCAATCCGGCAGAAGGAGATTTTAGAAACTCAGGAGAAACCGATGGAGCTTTGGTAAACTATGGACCCTCAACCAATGGCTTGTGTGAATACACAGCGAGTAATTTCGATAATGCAATGAAAGGAGATTTGTTGCTGGCAGGTTATAACAGTACCGGCCCGATTTTTCGAGCAATATTAAGCTCAGATGGGAAGGTGGTAGAAAACTGTCCGGAAACGCCAAGTAGTTGTAACAAGACCTTTGCCACAGGATTTGGCTCTCTTCCTTTAGATGTAGTAGCCCAAGGCGATAATGATATATTTCCGGGTACAGTTTGGGCAGTTACTTATGGCGCAGATAATATTGTAATTTTTGAGCCAACAGATTATGAAGGAGCTGTGAGTTTGTGTGAGCCTGTTTATTCTACGAATGTAGATAGTGATAATGATGGATACAGTGATGCCGATGAGATGGATAATGGAACAGACCCATGTTCCGGCTCAAGTCAACCAGATGATTATGATAAAGTATTGGTGAATGGGTTTCTATTGTCGAATTTACATGATTCAGATGATGATGAAGATGGGATACTGGATGTAAATGATTCCTTTCAGTGGGATGAGAGTAATGGATTTAGTACCAGTGTACCTTATAGTAATGATTTGTTTAATGCCTTGGGCTATGGCTTTGGAGATATAGGATTTACCGGATTGATGAGTAATGGCTCTACGGATTATAACGAACAGTATGATTCAGATGAGGCAATATTTGGGGGGACAGCAGGATTGTTTACCTTGCCAACTACCGAAGGAGATGCCTTAGAGAATAGCCAGGATAATGGCTTTCAGTTTGGGATAAATGTAGGAGAGTTAACGGGGAGTTATTTAGTAAAGGCGAAGTTGAATGCGCCGTTTTTTGATAACCAAGTACCATCGGATTCCCAATCGGAGGGGATTTACATAGGTACCGGCGATCAGGATAATTATATAAAGTTGGTATTATCGTCGAATGGCGGAGTAGGAGGTTTAACGGTATTATATGAATCAGGCGGAAGTATTGTTAGCAACCCGACGTATAATGTCAGTGGTTTATTAAGCTTAACAGAGTTAGAGTTAGCTTTTTTAGTAGACCCCGTATCAGGTACAGTACAACCCCAATATTCTGTAGACAAGGTTAATTACTTGAACGTTGGAGAAGAAATTACACTTACTGGAGATATACTTAAAGTTGTAAAAGGGACTTATACGATAAATGGAGTAGCCTCAGCATTAGCCGTAGGCACGATAAGTACCTCTTATGGAGGTAATCCTTCTTTTGCCGCTACTTGGGATTATTTTCAAATAAAAAAAAGTGTAACACCTATTTTAGTAGAAAGTATTACTGATCAATTTAATAAAGAAGGAGAAGAACCAGATCTTACTGTAGTTGCTTCTGGTGGAGATGCTAATTTGCTTTATGAAGCAGAAGGTTTACCTCTTGGTTTGGATATAGAACCCACCAATGGACATATATTTGGAACTATTGCTTCAAATGCTGCTGAAGGAGGTGATAGTGGAGATGGAGTATATAATGTCGAAATAACTGTAGGAGATGGAGGAATTAATACTCCTGTACAAATTGAGTTTGTATGGACAATTACTACAAAGTTCGATGCAGTATGGACAAGTATTAGTAATACGAATGAGCATATAGCTCGTCATGAGAATTCTTTTGTACAAGCAGGCGATAAGTTTTATCTTATGGGAGGAAGAGAGTCAGATTTGGTAGAGATCTATGATTATAGCACCAATACTTGGACAACAGGATCATCTTCCCCTGTAGAACTGAATCATTTTCAAGCTGTTAGTTACGAAGGGTTGATTTGGGCAATTTGTAGTTTTGAAGATAATGACTATCCCATAGAGACACCCTCATCCTATATCTATCTTTATAATCCAGTAAGTGATGCATGGTATCAGGGGCCAGAAATCCCAGCATCACGCCGTAGAGGCTCAGCCGGAGTAGTAGTTTATAACAATAAATTTTATATAGTAGGAGGTATTCAGAATGGTCATACAGATGGTTGGGTACCATGGTTAGATGAATATGATCCATCGAGCAATACATGGACAGTATTGCCAGATGCCCCTCAATCGCGTGATCATTTTCATTCGGTATTGATAGGGGATAAGATTTATTTGGCCGGAGGTCGTCGCTCAGGAGAGGTAAATTCGGTGTTACCAACAATACCAGAAGTAGATGTTTACGATTTAAGTACTGGCACATGGTTAAGTGGTAGTTCTTTACCTTCAGACTTGCCAACCCCACGAGGAGGAGCGAGTAGTGTAAACTACCAAGATCATTTATTAGTAATAGGCGGCGAAGGTAGTGGGAATAGTGGAATAGCCTATGATTTAACCGAGTCATTAGATGTAGCAAGTGGAGAATGGGAAGAGTTAGATGTGTTGAATCAAGGCCGTCATGGCACCCAAGCGATAGTTACAGGAGGCGGTATTTATATCACAGGAGGCTCTCCAAAGAATGGTGGAGGAAGAATGCAAAACATGGAAGTCTATGGCACTAATAATCCTCAAGGAACAGCTATTACAAAAGGAACATTAACTGGCCTTGGTGCTTATGATTTTGAAGGAAACACAGGAAATGCAACTATAACAATTAATAACTCAGGAGGTAGTCAAGGTTTGTTTATTACTTCTATTGAACTTGGTGGCGTAGATCAAAGTGATTTTTCAATTACTAATCAAAGTGAGTTAGATGAGGTATATCTTTTATCATCAGGGGCTAGTTTGAGTATTATTGTCAATTTTAATCCGAGTGATACAGATATTAAATCTGCTACATTAACAGTAACCACACTCGATGGACAATCAATAGAAGTGGCACTTTCAGGAGGTGAAATTATTACTGCTAATCCGATAGAAATAGAGCAATTAGCTTCTCAAAATAATACCGAAGGAGATGCTATTAGTTTAAGTGTAGTTGCTAATGGAGGAACGGGTGATCTTACTTATTCTGCTGAAAATTTACCTTTAGGTATCAGTATAGATGAGAATTCCGGAGAAATCACAGGAACACTCCCAGATGGTTCAAATGGTTCATATACAGTAATTGTTACAGTCGAAGATTCAGAAGGAGTACAAGAAGAGATAACTTTTACTTGGAATGTTAGTACCAAACCAGTGGAATTATCATCTGTTGCTAATCAGGTAAATGATGAAGGTGATGTTATTTCAGTTCAAATCACAGCTAACGGTGGTAGCGGCACTTACAGTTATCAAGCAACAGGTTTACCTAGTGGAATTACTTTGGATACCAATAATGGATCAATCACAGGAACGATAGCTAGTGGAGCAGCTTCTGCTGTTACAAATGGGATGTATACCATTGTAGTTTCTGCAAACGATGGTGCAGGAGGTAGTGATGAAATTAGTTTTACATGGAAAGTAAATAATCCTTTTACCAACTTTGTGCCTTCAATTGATCAGCAAGATGATTTAAATGTTACTGCTGCTGCAAGTTACGATTTTGATGTTAATGTAAAAGATGAAGATTTCGACCCACTAAATATTAGTGTTACAGCTGCTTCAGAAAGTATTTCATTTATTAATTATCTAATTACTGATAATGGAGATGGTACTTATCAAGTTCATTTTTCACTACTACCTACCTTTACTGATTCAGGGAATTATACTATTATTATTACCGCAAGTGATGGTAATGGTGATCCTGTGGAAATGAGTTTTGACATCAATGTAGAAGTAGTTAAACCAGAAGCAGGACAAATTCTTTATCGCATAAATGTTGGCGGTGATGATATAGCCGCAATTGATAACAGCAAAGTTGATTGGATGATGGATAATAAAGATGATCCATCAGTATTTAGAATTAGTCAAGGAGGTGAAAATATTTTATTAAGTAGTAACTCAAATGCCTACTCAGGAGATATTTCTTATAGTCATGCTTCACTTTTAGGTTTAAGTATTCCAGAATCAATTTTTGAGTCAGAGAGATGGGATGCTAATTCAGAACCTGATATGAATTGGGAGTTTCCTGTATATCCTGGAACAGAAGTATTAGTAAGACTTTATTTTGCAGAATTATTTAATGAAATTGACACAGCAGGCAAACGTGTTTTTGATATTGCTTTAGACGGAGAGGTGCCATTAGCTTTCAGTAATATAGATCAGTATGCTATTGCTGGTGCCAAAGGGGCATTTATGCTGCAAGCAATTACTACAGTTTCAGAAGATAGTATTCTTGATATTTCCTTTTTGCACAAAGAGTTGGAGAACCCTGCAATAAAAGGAATAGAAGTAATGGTGTATGATAATCGGGCGATAAATATGCCACCTGTAATAACTTTAATAGATGATACTGTTTCTATAATTGAAGGTGAAAATTTATTGGCTAATATTTCATATACTGATGAAGATAACCCAGATATATATATGTCTGCAGTTAATACGGTAACTGGCGATACAATTTTGCTTGATGAATATATTCAGAAAAATGGGACTCAAAAAGCAGTTTTAAACTGGGCTACACAGGTAGGAGATAGGGGTAAATATTTAATCACAGTCACTTTATCTGATGGTGTAACTACCTTAGTTCATGATTACATTTATGCAGATGTACAAACCAGTCTTGCAAATATTTTGGGTAAAGTAAACTTACAAGGCAGGCAAAGTCCTCCAAACAATTCTTGGGCTGTACCACTTCAAGTTGATGTTTACGAACAAGGTGAATTGAAGCAATTAGTATCTTATTCAACTGTATCTAGTGATTCTGGAACCTTCTTTATTGAAGATTTGGCAAGAGGTAACTATCTATTATCTGTCAAACAATCACATACCTTAAAAAATGCAATGGTGGCGAATTTAACAAGAGGAGATAATTTATTGCATTTTGGAACACTTACAGAAGGTGATGCTAATAATAATAATGAAGTGAATGACGAAGACTATAGTATTTTGAAAAATGCTTTTGGTTATACTTCTATAGAAGAAGGTTTCTCAGACAGTGTAGATTTTAATGCTGATAATACAATTGATATAAAAGATTTCTCTTTACTTTCTTCTAATTATAACACTGCTGGATATGTTGTTACAGATAGTTCATTTGAAAAATTAGCTTTAGTTGATTTAGATACTAGTTTTATTCCATTTGTTCAGACTGAAAGTGTTGAACTATTACTGAAAGGCATACCAACTATTATTAGTTTGAATGATGAAATTGAGGCCACAATAGAGCTTCAAACTGGTAGTCAATTTATAGATGGTGTTGAGGCTATTCTATCTTACGATCCAGAGGTTTTGCAGGTATTATCTATAGAGGATGCCGGAAGTTTTACAGAGACTCTTATTGAAGAAATTGATAATGATAAGGGCGAAGTAAAATTTGCTGCAGGTGCCTTAGCTGATAGTATTTCTGGTAATATGGAATTATATACAGTTAAAGCAAGATTAATGCAACAGCCTGAAACTACATCAATCAATTTTTCTGACAAAAGTATTATAACTTTAGCAGGTAACTCAATTACTTTTGGAAGTGAGGCTACAACTTTTGAAATTAGCTTTAAACCAATCGGATTTGTAGTTTATCCAAACCCTTCATCAAGTATTGTAAAATTTGATTTTTATAATCCTGAGCAAGCTGAAATACGCGTAGATATTTATGATACTATGGGCAAAAAGGTTTATACAGATAGATTTGATAGTAGTAATCAGTACGATTACCAAGTAAATTTATCTAATATGAGTAGTGGTATTTTTATCACCAAAGTGAGGATTGGTAAAAAGATAATGGTGAAAAAAATAGCAATAAAGTAAGAAAAAATATAAAAGAAAAGCCCTAAAATGGGCTTTTCATGCATACTTTGTTAAGTACCATTCAACAGTCTTCACAATGCCGCTCTCGAAGTTTTCATCTGCTTTCCATCCAAGTTTTGTTTCTAGCTTGGTTGCATCAATGGCATATCTTCTATCATGGCCAGGGCGATCTTTTACAAAGGTGATAAATTGCTTATAAGAACCGTTTGCTAATGGCTTTTTTTCATCGAGTAACTCACAAATGGCATTTACTATATAGAGATTATTCTTTTCGTTTCTTCCACCAATATTATAAGTTTCTCCAGTTTTACCAGTGTGGTAAACTAGATCAATTCCTTTGCAATGGTCTAATACATACAGCCAATCTCTAATATTTAAACCATCTCCATAAATCGGAATAGATTCCTTAGAAATAGCCTTTCTAATAATGGTAGGAATCAATTTCTCATCGTGTTGCTTAGGTCCATAATTGTTAGAGCAATTAGTGGTTACTACATCCATTCCATAAGTATGGTAATAACTTCTTACAATCATATCACTCGAAGCTTTAGAAGCACTATAAGGACTATTAGGAGCATAAGGTGTTGTTTCTGTAAAAAGACCTTCTTTTCCTAGTGTTCCATAAACCTCATCTGTAGAGATATGGTGGAATCGACAATCTTTATATGCTTCTTTATATTGAAATGGTGATTCCATCCAGTATTTTCTAGCAACATCTAATAAAGTAAAAGTGCCATTTACATTGGTTACCACAAAAGCTTCTGGTCCAGAGATCGAATTATCTACATGAGATTCAGCTGCAAAATGGATAACTCCTCTAATATCGTATTTCTCAAAAATTGCAGCTACAAATCCTCTGTTGCAAATATCTCCTTCGATAAGTTCATATCTATCACTGTCAGCTACTTCTTCTAGATTTTTTAAGTCACCTGCGTAGGTGAGTTTATCCATATTAATAATTTTGTAATCCTTATATTTCTCAAGAAAATAAGGTACAAAGTTAGATCCGATAAATCCGGCACCACCGGTTACTAATATTGATTTAAGCATTTTGATTCAAAAGTTTAATACAAGTTTCTAAACTGTCTGTCCAGTAAGGAATTTCAATCCCAAAAGTATCCTGTATTTTTTTAGTGTTCATTACACTATAAGCAGGTCTTTTAGCTGGTAATGGGTATTCTTCTGTAGTAATGGGTTTTACTTGAATATTGATATTATTCAACTTAAAGATCGTATAGGCGAAATCAAACCAACTGCAAACGCCTTTATTACTAAAGTGATATAATCCAAAAAGAGATTTATTATCTTTATTTTCATCCAAATTTTCTATTATTTTTAGAATAGCTGCTGCCAAATCTCCTGCATAAGTTGGACAACCTGTTTGATCAAATACAATCCCCAAAGAATCTCTTTCTTTGCCCAACCTAATCATGGTTTTAACAAAGTTATTGCCATGTACAGAGTATAACCACGAAGTTCTTATTACGACTGTTGCAGGATTATACTCTAATGCTTTAACTTCTCCTTCTCTTTTACTTTCTCCATAAACACTCACAGGTTTAGGATTCGTATTTTCTGTATAGGGGATATTATTAGTGCCTTCAAACACAAAATCAGTAGAGATATGTATAAATACAGCATCTGAGCTTTTACATGCTTTAGAAAGAAGCTCAGGTCCTAATGTATTAATTTGAAAAGCTTTTTCTTTATCAGATTCAGCTTTATCTACAGCTGTATATGCTGCACAATTAATACAATAGTGGATATTATTTTCTTCAAAGAAAATATTGATACTATCTTTATTTGTTATATCCAGATCTTCTACATCGGCAAAAATAAAATGGCAATCTGAAAAATTTTCAGCAAGTAACCTTAATTCGTTTCCTAATTGTCCATTACTTCCTGTTACCAGAATTGTTTTCATTGGTTTAATTTTCAAAAGTGAAATTATTTTCTGCTTTAGAGAGTGGCAATAGTTTTTGATCCTTATCAGAAATGATGAGTTCATCATCAGGTAAACCCCAATCAATACCTATTTCCGGATCGTTGTAAATAATACCTCTCTCCATTTCAGGGTTATAAAACTCATCACATTTATATTGGAAGATGGCTGTTTTACTAGTTACCACAAAACCATGCGCAAATCCTTTTGGAACAAATAATTGATATTTGTTTTCTTCATTCAGAATTAAACTAAAAGATTTGCCAAAAGTAGGAGAGCCTTTTCTTATATCTACACAAACATCTAATACTTCGCCCTGTACTACAGATACTAGTTTTGCTTGTGAATAAGGTGCAAGTTGGTAATGTAAGCCTCTTAGTACTCCATAAACAGAAGAAGACTGGTTATCTTGGACAAAGTTGGGGGATATACCAGTAGCCTCGGTGAATTTTTTTTGATTAAAACTTTCCAGAAAAAAACCTCTTTTATCTTTAAAAACTTGAGGTTTTATAGTAAAGCACCCTTTTAAATATGTTTCTTCTATCTGCATGGTAGTTAAAAAAATGGTTATTGAGTAGTGAACGACTGATATTATATTTCATTTTTATTTGTGGTAAAAGTAATGGCTATAAGAAAATCCACAAAATTGATTTAGTCCGCTATTTGAACATATTGCGCAATATATGCATTTTACAATATTTCCTTTTGAGTAAGTATAGTTTTTTATTGTACTGACAAATAGTCTTATGGTGTCAGTGTTTTATATGAAAAAAAATTACGTAATTCATACTAAAATTCAGTTTCTTCAACCATTAATCCTTATTACCATGAGATTCAATTTAGAACAACTATCGGACTACAAGAAAACCATTTTGGATGCTATTGTGATGATTTCTACATCAGATGCTGTAGTGGAATCAGATATCTGCAATTTGCAAGATGTCTATTATTTGTTAGAAGCTGTAGAGAAGGATACATTACAATTTAAAGAAGTAGCTTAAAATCGAAATCCCTGTTACCATAAATAGTATGTAACAGGGATTTTTATATAATTATGTAAATAAAATAACGTATTTGCATAGCGTTATATCCTCAATATTCGTTAAGTAAATTCGCTTAAATTATTCTAACAATGTTAAAGCATGTAAATATGGAATGATAAAAGGATATTTATTCGTTATAACTTCAAAATTGTAAAAGGGCTAAAATAATCTGTTAATGTACTTCTTTGTAAATATTCTTTCTGAAGCACAACCAATACTAGAATGTTCTTTCCCAACTTTAGAAAGTGCAAGATCTTTTTATGATACTATTATAACTTCAGGTTATAATCTTTCTCAGGATAAATTTGAAATTTCCTTAGGTTGTTATAAACCAAATATAGAGGAAGAACAAATTTATGAAACACAAGTTTTTGAAGAAGCCGTTCATCCAAAAATGGCAGAAATTCATGATAAACTACCTTCAGAAATGGAATTTTGTAAAAATTCTCTTTTTATAGATAAAGAAAATATTTGTTTAAATTAGTTAACAAAAAAGACCGTACATAGCGTACGGTCTGCTTTGCTATATTAGCATTATTGGTAAAGTAACTCTGAATAATATTAAAAGCTTCTATAAATTATAGAGGCTTTTTTTTAACAAGTATAAGTACTTAATAAGTTCAAGAAATTCGCAAAATAAACTGTGTGAATATTCATATTCCTTCTAGCAAAATACTTTTTACTAAGCTTATATTTTTTTCTACTAAAGAAACAATTCATCTAACAATTTTGTATTCATTCTTAGAAATGAGTTAGAAAAAGTTTAAGATCTCATTTGACTATAAGATATTATCTTATCTAAGTTTTTTTATAAAAAATATAAAATGCTGAACATCATTTTATCTGTAGTAAATGAAATACAAAAATGAGCTTTTGGTAAGTTATAGTTTTTAATAAAATAAAATGTATATTTATTTTATATTGATTATAATTGTACAACTATTGTAAAACATCCCAAAAAAACCATTTGTTAAAGCGTTGGATAAAACATTATTCTTGTTAAGTAGTTGATGCATGTAATATATATTATTATTTCTTTATGCAAGACAATCTTGAATGTAGCTTATAATATTCTAAACTTAAAAACTACACCTTTTATCACAAAGGGTATTAAATGTATATATAATCTGGAGTATTTACTTTGTAAATATTCAATATATATCTATTATCCATTAATTTAAGCAAAGTATGAGTAAAGAACCTGAAGTTAAAATACTTCCTGAACTAAAAGATTTTATTACTCCTCTAACTAAAGAAGAATATGAGCAGTTAGAAGAAAATATCAAAAGTGAAGGATGTCGTGATCCTCTAACCGTATGGAATAGAGATGGTGAATACATTTTAGTTGACGGACATAACCGTTATAAAATATGTCTAACTAATGATGTAGAATATACTATTGAAATGAAAGATTTTAGTAGTATGGAAGAAGCGAAAGACTGGATGATTGACAACCAGTTAGGTAGAAGAAACCTTAACCCTTTTCAGTTAAGTTATTTTAGAGGATACAAATATGAAAGGCTAAAAAAGAAAAAAGGAGGCTATCAATATGTACTCTCTAAAGGTCAAAGTGGTACTCCGACGTCCGAAAAATTGGCAGATGCTTTTAAAGTAAGTAAGAATACAATTAAGCGTGATGCTCAATTTACTAAAGGTTTAGAAGTGATAGGAGTATCTAATCCTAAGCTTAAGCAAGATATACTTTCTGGAGATAAAAGAGTGAACAGAGGACTTGTTCAATTAATCTCTGAGGCTGATCCAAGAACAAAAGTTCATAATGTAAAAGATCTGAAAGTTAAGGCCGAAAAAATCAAGAAAAAGAAGGATGATAAAAAGAAAGAAGGTCTTCCTGATGAGCCTACTCCAGAAGAAAGAGCACGTGAAATCTTTAATGAACAAGGTATTGAGTTTATTAAAGATAGAGATCAGCGTGTGCAGCGTACTAAAGCCAATATTCTTTCTTCTATTAATCGAATAATTAATAATAAGGACAAAGAAGCGATGGCTGATTTGAAAAAGTATGTAATGCTTCTGGAGAAAGATGTGTTTGACTTAGAAACAGCTTAAGAAATTCTTGAACTTAACATAAGAATAGTTATATCAATCTTGCTATAGGTAACTTTAGCAAGATTGATTACTGACTATTATTTATTTTAATATCATGAAATGATAGTCAAATACGTCAATCAGATTTACTTGAATTGCCACATTATTATCCTTTTATTGATTGTTTTTTCCTCTTCAGTCTTAGCTACTGATTATCATGTATCGGTTAGTACGGGTAATGATGCTAATACTGGTACTTTAGAAAAACCTTGGAAAAGTATTGAAAAAGCTAATGCGATAGTGGCGGCAGGTGACCGGGTATTCATCCATCAAGGTGCTTACTCCGGACAACAAATTGCACCTAAGGTTTCTGGACTACCTGGAAAACCTATTATCTATCAAGCTTATAATGGACAAGATGTCACTCTTTCCAATATCAAAATCGCCATACAGCTGGATGGTAAAGCTTATATACATATCATCAATATCAATGTAGATGGCAAAAAGTTATATACAGATGCCAATGTGGAGGTGTGGGTACAAATGTATGATAGCCATTACTGCCTAATTAAAGATTGCCACTTTCAATATGCCAAAGGCTGGTCTGGTGTAAGTCTAGATGAAGGCAGTAGTTACAACCAATTGATCAATAACCGAATGGATTATTGTGGTACTTGGAATGATGGCAATGGAGAAGATCGTGGAGATATTATTTCTCTAAAATGTGCCAATCACAACTTATTACAAAATAATTATCTGACTCATGGCGGCCATAACCTATTGGCTGTATATGGTAGATATAACATTATAAAAGGCAATACTTTTGATAATTCATGGGGAACAAATAGCGCTGGAGAACCCATAGGAAATCGCTGTTTGGAACTCAGTAATGTAGAGAGTAAAGGTTGTAATGGGGCTATAGGAGGCTATAATGTATTTGAAGAAAATATTGTAAGAAATACCTTTAAGGCATCTGATAACCTGTATCCTCAAATGATGAAGGCACAGGGAGAGAATCAAATTGTTCGAAAGAATTTAATATTTCAAGGCACGCAAGAAGCTGTAGGTAGTACTGCCAACAGCACCACCCAATATGCAAGGTATCAGCATATCTATCAGAATACCATTAGTAATAATGGAGGTCCGAGTTGGCGCATACTAAGTTCCACAGGTACAGATAGCAAGGCCAATGTATTTAAGAATAATATTTCTTATCAGGCAGGTTTATCCCCTAAAAACAACAAGTATAGTGGTCATATATTTATGAATGTGATTAGCTCAGGTAAAGAAGCTTTTAATGAAGGAGAGGTGAAGGGCAATTGTTTTTATTCACAAAGTGGTGAGGTAGACTGGTTGTATGTAGAGGGTATAGGCAAGGCCTCAGTGTCAGACATAGAGCGTAATTATGGTAAACAGGTATCGGGCAATGTGTTATCTGAACCGGGTTTTATGGCAGCAAGTCCAAAAACAATGGAAGACTTTTATTTGAATGGTAACAGCAAATTGATAGACAAAGGTGTATCCTTAACCCAAGTGATGAGCTCAAGTGGTTCAGGCAATCGAGTACAGGTAGAGGATGCCCGCTATTTTAGTGATGGTTTTGGGATACAAACAGGAGATAAGATTCGGATAGGCACAGGCTTAGCCGTAGAAATCAAAGGTATCGATTACAGTAATGGATATTTAGAGTTATCAGAAAGTAGAAGTTGGCAACAAGGAGATGCCGTAAACCTAGACTTCTCCGGAAATGCTCCCGATATTGGCGCTTTTGAATGTGAAAAGCCCAAAAATAAATATTAAAATAAGTGTTATTTTACTTCTTCTAACCTCTTTGAGGGTATTTCTGAATGTACATCTTGCAATTTTAATACTTTACTATAAAAGTTAACTAACTTTACAGATTCGTAATCCCAAGATAATTCGTTAAGTACTCGTTGATAACCATACTCACCCATTTTATGTCTTTTTGCATCATCATCCAATAACTCACAAATCTTATCAGCAAAATCTGCTACTTCAGTATTTTTAGCATATAGAGAAGCTTCTAATGCAGATGCTCTGCCTTCTTTAAGGTCAAATTGAACAATAGGTTTTTTTAGTGCCATGTATTCCATTATTTTATTCATGGTGGATAGGTTGTTCATTTCTGTAGGCTTGTCTGGGTTCACACATACATCAGCGGAATTAAGCACTTCAAGTAATTTTTCATCACTAACCCTTCCGTAGAAATCAACCATGTCGCTCACTCCTATTTCTTTTGCGTATTCTATAATCTTTTCGAGATCTGTTCCACCGCCAACAATTGCAAATTGTACATCATCTCTTTGAGATTTTATAATTTTAGCTGATTGCATCAATAGATCTAAGCCTTCTTGTTCACCTATCACCCCTACATAACCTACTAAATACTTTTTTCCTTTTTTTACATCTATTGAAGGAGGTTGTAATTTTAATCTTCTTAAACTGGGACCACTCCTAACCACTTGCACTTTTTCCGGCTTCATACCACCTCTTTTAATTGCAATTTCTTTATATGATTCATTAGTAGCGATAGAGAAACTAGCGAAATAAAATGTGAGTTTTTCAAAAAGTAACATCAAACGATAAAAGAAATCTTTCCTTTGGAACTTTGCAATATATAGCTCTGGATTGATATCGTGATGATCAAAAATGTATTTAACACCAAATGGTTTGAAAATTAAAGATGTAAGAAAAATAAGATCAGGAGGGTTACACCCATGTATAACATGAAAACGCTTTTTGAAAAATATTTTCAAGCTTAGTACTAGTTCCCAGAAGATAGCAGCACTATATTCTAGTAAATATCCTATAGCTCCCCTTGCTTCTAAAGGAAGTTTATGTCTGTAAATCTCTATACCATTAATCACTTCGTAACTTTTAGTATAGCCTTTCATCTTAGGGCATATAATAGATACATGTGCTCCATTTTCTTTTAATGTAGTAGCTTCTTGCCAGACTCTCCTATCAAAAGGAGCAGGTAGGTTTTCTATTACAATTAATATATGTTTACCAGCAAATACCGACATAGTTCTCTCCTGTTTGTTTGTTTTTTTCTATTCTTACTAAATCTATAATTGTTTTGTCTTTAGGTATGTGGGGTAATATTTCTTTAAACTCCTCAGACTTATTACCCAATACAATTACTTCTGCCTCTTCTACAACTTGTTCTGCTCCAGCTTTTAATAATCTTGAAATATGAGGTATTCTTCCAATAATAAAATCTTTGTTTTTCCCCATTAACTTAGATAATAATACATTTGCATCATACAAAGAAACATTAAATCCTTTTCCTATCAATGTTTCTATTAGTGTAATCATAGGACTTTCTCTTAAGTCGTCTGTACCAGCTTTAAATGCGAAGCCTAGAATACCTATTTTTCGTTTTCCTGTATTATATATAAGTTGTAAACCTCTTTGTATTTGTATTTCATTGCTATCGATAAGGCTATTTAGCAATGGTGTTTTTACATCAAGTATTTTAGCACGATAGTTTAATCCTCGAACATCTTTTGGCAAACATGATCCGCCAAAAGCAAAGCCTGGTTTCATATAATAATTCGATAGATTTAGTTTTTTATCTTTGGCGACTATATCCATTACCACATGGCCATCTACTCCCAATTCTTTACAAATATTACCAATTTCATTGGCAAATGTAATTTTGACTGCATGAAAATTATTATTAGCATATTTAATCATTTCAGACTCCTCTGGTTTGAGTGTATAAAGAGGAGCATTAATGCTTTTATATAGCTCCTTGAGCATATTTTTACTCTTTTCGCTTTCTATCCCGATTATAGTATAAGGTGGATTCCAAAAATCATAAATAGCAGTACCTTCTCTCAAAAATTCAGGATTAGAACCTAATCCAAAACTTTCAATATGTTTCTTTCCTGAGTTATCTTCTATAATATCTATACATTGTTTTACAGTCCCTGGAACCACTGTGCTCCTAATTACAATAGTATGATACTCATTTTTAGTTTTGAGAGCTTCTCCAATTTGGACACATACTTTATATATATAACTCAAATCTATATTGCCATTAATTTGACTTGGAGTACCTACACAAATAATAGATATTTCGGAATTATTAATAGCATAATCAACATCTGTTGTAGCCTTTAAAAGGCTTTTTTTATTTCCTTCAGCAATAAATTCATCAAGATCTTTCTCAACTATTGGAGATTTTCCTTTATTTATAAGGTCAACTTTATGTTCATTCACATCAACACCAATAATTTGATGTCCCTCTTTGGCAAAACAAGCGCATGATACTGCTCCTACATAACCTAGACCAAATATGCTAATTTTCATGTTAAAATTATTTGTTATTAAACTTATTGAAGTTAATGATAAATAAGATAATTAATGGCACGTGTTAAGTTATCTCTAAAGGTATAATCCAGTTTTTTGAAATCAGATCTTAAATATATTTCTTTTTTCATTCTAATTCGATTACCATCGAACAGTTTGCCTGTGTACAACGGCGTGTTGTCTTGGAGTTTATTAATAGCACTAGAAAGATCTAAACCTAGCTTTTCTTCAATGTGTTTAAGTAACTTTTCAGGATAATTAATTAAGTCTTCATAAGTAACTTCTACTACTCTATGTTTTTTTTGGAGTTTATTAACTACAATTTGACATAATAAATTTACTGAAAAGTAATATAAGTTTGCTGGCAACCATTTTTTTGATGGTTGTTCAATATCTTTTTTAGCAAATGATCTTACTACGCTTACTGGGTTTCTTTTTATATAGACATAATAAATATCGTAGGGTAAAGATTGAGAAATATTAAGTGCTCGCCCTGGATATTTTGAAGAATCTGTTATTATACTTTCATCTATCTCATCAAAAATACTTTGATAAAATGATCTAAGAAACTGTTGATACTTATAGAAAGTATTTTTTTTAATACCTATTAATCTAGTTAATAGTCCAGAGTGATATTCAAATTTATAATGTAAGAGCTCTTGTTCTCTTAATTCATTTGCTGATAGTTTTAACGATTGTCCAACTTTGTTCCAAAACTGATAGGTAGGAGCATCTATAGCATGCTGAGGAGGTATTCCTTTTCTCTTAGGGTACCTATTTAATTCTCCAGCATTAAATATGTTATTGGCATTACCAAGTAATATTTCTAGTAGTGTTGTGCCACTTCTACCTGTTCCAATTATGTAAATAATCTTCTTGTTTTTAACTTCCATGATGTTATTACATCATTTTTATTTAATTAATGGAAATATATGTTAGTTATCAGTGAGGTTGTACCCTCTATCTCCAACTCTAACAATAAAGATGTAGTTGGATTTTTTACGTTGAACTGGTTGGAAAACCATCCTAATGGTTTTTCTATATCGCCTTTGTATAGTTTAGCTACTGAAAAATAATTATTATTAATTATTACTCTTAAATTATTAGGATTTATTAATATAATAGATGCTTTTTCATGAATAACTTTTAGAGATGGATGAAAATGTAAGGCAAATTTTATAGTTTTTGTGTTACTACATTCAAGTGTATCTGTTATAGTATAAAACTTATCTTTTTTATCATATAATATTTTTCTATTATGAACAACTCCACTTTTAGATAAAAATGCATTATGTGATGCACTACAATAAACTTGTTTATTGTTATCAGTAAATTCTAATGAATGCAATTTAGGGTGTTGTAACCATATCATTCTACCTGCTGCTTGGGCATGGTTTGCATCATCTACAGAAATGGTATTATGTGCATTAATCCCTCTAAAATAATTTCGCCAAAATTTATATTTTTCATGGTACTGATATGTTCCTGGGTCAATAATAAAGGGATGGTCATTGTAGTCTAATGTAAAATGTAAAAGATCGGAGTGTCCATGTGCAGCTAGTTTTCCTAAGCCTATTTCGCCTACATCAAAACATAATTTTGATTTATTTTCTATAAAGAAACAGTATCCAGAATGTTTAAATAATTTAGTTTGTAAATTTATAGTATCTTCATCATCAGTTTGATTTTGGAGTAATAAAAATTGCTTATATCCAGTATCCTGCTGAATTAAATAATTTCTAAAATCAAATCTTTTATCTTTCCCAAGATACTTTTTTGTATTTAATATTAGTGCTGTATCAGTTAAAACCGAACTGTATATATTATAATCTTGATCAAAAAAAGGAAAAAGTAACTCACCTTCGTCACTATCTCCTAATGGAAGTACTTCTGTACCTTCTTCATTTAAAATATAATGAAGAAACTCTGCCATATTCCCAATTTGTTGTTTTGCTTTTATCGGAATATCAATTTGATGTTTCTGCGCAGTACTAAAAACAAGTAAATACATATTTAAAACTTCGGCATGGTAGTGTGAAGATTGTTCTTTAGTAAAACCGTCTTCATGAGTCTGTTTAAACAGTTCTTCTAAGAGTAATTGAAAAGATTTTTTATTCCATGTATCACTCTTATTAAATTGGTAATAAGTTGTTATTAAAAATATAGCTGTAAGCTCAGCGAGTAGATGATTATTGGCAGAAGAATACAGTGACATATGATTAATAAGAAAGTGATAATTTAAGATCATTAAATCGTCGATTAACCTTATTAACTCTTTATCTCTAATGAAAAATCTAGTAAATAAAAGATTTATACTTCTTATTCCTATTTCTATTCCACTGCGCCAATTTATACTATACAGAAAAGGGTTTTGTGTATTCCAATTGTGTAGTTGGTCTTTTAAAATTTGCTCATAATTATGAGTAGGATTAACTAAAGACAATGCAGCATATATTGGGAAATGATGAAATCGTGATACAACACTTATATATCTAAAATCTCCTGCCTTATTAAAATTTTGAAATGGAATTTTGTGTGTGAAACCGCTTGGAGGGTTTATGTTATTTTTAATGTCTCCATGCCAGTTATCTAAAGAAATTATATCTGTAATAGTATGATCATATACTTTAAAAGTTTGATAATCAAAGTTTTCAGATAAAAAATCGTTTAAAGTTTCTAAAGAATAAATAGGTTTAATAGACTTTTTAAAAGTAAAATTTTTATATTTTTTTAATACTGTATCTCTATTTATTATTTTATCTAATACCTGATGTTGTATAAACTGTTTTAATCTATAAAAGTCTTCTTTTGGATGCTCCATCGCCATCCATCTATTCTTTATCCATTTTAGCTTTGAGATCAAGATAATTAATTTAAAATTTCACTGTATATATTAAGTAGTCTATTCTTTACTACATCACTAGTATAAGCATTTTTTGCTTTGTCATAATTTTCAAAAACCATCTTTTTATAGATTTGATTTTCGGAAATTAGTATGTCAATAAACTCTGCAAATTTTTCGTAAGAAAGACTTTCTGTTATAAAACCATTTTTTTCATGAGTAACAACATCAGGTATTCCAGCATTTATTCTAGAGATTACAGGCATTCCGTACAACATCGCCTCTAAAACAGTATTTGGTAAACCTTCGCCATGAAATGTTGGAAATAATAGCACATGACAATCTAATAGTAACTTTCCCTTCTGATCGCCACTAACAAAACCAAGAAAATGAATATTTTCTATGTTATGCTGTGTAACATATTTTTTAGCTAGGTTCAAATCTGGCCCATCACCTCCAACATATAAATGAATTTTTCGATCAGGATATTTTTTTTGAATTTCATTTATAGCGTCTAAGGCTATAAAAATTCCTTTTTCTTTTACTAGTCTGGAAAGAAAAAGAAAATTTACTGGATTTTCTTCTGCCTTTTTGTGGATGTCTAATAAAGGTAAAAAGCTATTATCTGCAACTGTAGTTTCAAACCAAACCTTGCTGGCATTTAATGTAGCGGCTAAATTCGTTACTTTAGGCTCAAAGTAACGACTTAATAGTAAGAGGTATTTGCTTTTGCCAAACGTATTTAAAAAAATCCACTTTTTTATTGGAGATTTATGTATACTCAATTCGAATTTTTCATCCCATCCTCTAAAAAATACCAATATTTTTTTTTGTGCTATAATAGCTAGATAAGTAAAAAGTGCATCTCTAAAAAATGATTTTTTATCTAAAGAAGGATTTACATGGACTAATTGATAATTTACTTTTTTTAGTATTTTCCAAAAGAGTATATATCTTGTTAAAAGTCTGATTATTTTCTTTAAAGCATTTTCTTTACCATGCACATTTACAAAAAAATAATCTATATGATCTGCCTGATCTAGCGACAATGTTTTGTAGTAATTAGCAACACCACCAATATTTTTTAGATCTGGAGTAAGAACCAATATCTTTTTCATAATAAACTGATTGCTTCAATTTGAGAATGTGGATTTGGTTAATAGTTTAAAAACGATTTTTTCTATATAGTTTACTTCTTTTTTCCATCTAGCAGAAGATTCTTGATGAATACCAATAGGTTGACTATTAATTTGATATGAAGAATCTTTAACTGGTGGTTGTAACATTTCTGGTTTATAATTTATGGCTAAAAAATCACACAATCTACGAATTTGATCTTCAGGATTAGATGTCAATTTTTCATATTCAAATAATTCGTAGTTTTTATTTCCTTTATTGGCTCTATTAAACTTATAGGAAGACCTATATGTAATTATTGTTACTAAAAATACCTTTGTAAGGGTGAGTATTTTTGAAGTAAAGTTAGTTTTGTTTTTTATATGCTTACGCTTCTGAGAATTATAAATGGCAAGTGGATGTCTATTAATATGAATAAATTTAGCTTTGGGAAACCACTGTTGTAACTCGTGTGCTTTAGTAATATGTACAGGAAATTTGGCGCCTAATTTTACTTTATTATTTATTTGAGCATCATATTCTAGTATTGCTATAAAAATTTCTTTAAAAGAACCATTTGTTCCTTTTAGCAATTTTAGCATATCTTTTTTTTCGCCTTTTATATCTCTCCAGTAAGTGCCAAAAAATTTATTTTCAAACATCAAAGAAGCAAGTTTATCAAGAGAGTTATCAGAACTAGTTTCTCCAATTAAGGATTGAGTTAGTTGAATGAAGTCTTTTCTTATCCAGTTGGGTGTTAAGTAAAATATTTCAGGTGAGATGTTTATATCTGAGTGATAGTTAATAATATTCTTATAAATCTTTGAGCCTGTTCTAGGCATACCTACAATAAAAACAGGTTCTGTAGCTACTGAGTTAGTTTGATAGTTATCCATAAAGAAACCTATTTATATATTGATTTTATTTAAATCTGCTTGATTTATTTTCTCATCATCTAGATATGAAAATAGCGTTTCACCTTCTATGAAGGTAATATTTGGATAAAGCAACAGTGTAAATACCAATCCATTTATAATAGTTAAGAATATATTTTCATATGGTAGATAAACTAACATAAAAAGTATGGCAACCTTTTTAATGAGTAAATGATTGGCATTAAGTGGATGCTCTTTTGAGTTGGCAAAATATACTGCAAGAAGTACCCCTATAAAAAAAATTGTTCCTAATAATCCATGTTCTGTCAATTTCTCTGAAAGAGTGGAACGACCAATTTTATAGCCCTCATACACTTTGCTGAGATCACCTTCTCCAATACTACTTTCAGAGGTTGAACCTGGGCCTCTTCCAAACAAAAAATGATAAGGATCTTTACTTAATAAAGTATATCCAAATGTGATAGCAGCTCCCCTTCTTAAGGTCCCACTTTTTGAAAACTGTCCATGCCAATTATCATCACTACCAAACATATAATCGGATACATATTCAGGGTCAGATAAATAAGCAAAAGAGCTTTCTTCATTTTTTAACCTACCACTACCAATTAAAATCTTTTCAAATATTAATAAACTCACTGATATAAAAATGCCAAGAATAATAAGTCTTCCAAAAAACTTCCAGAAGTTTCTATACCCCACATAAATTGCAAAAAATAGAAGAATTAATATAAGAAACCCTATACCCGCTTTATTATTAGCTATACCAATAGACAGTATAAACAATATAGACAAATTACTAGCAGAGATTTTCCTCATTAATTGTTGTCCATTGTACCAATAGGCAATTGTTATTATAAAGCAAATACAATGAAAGTATAGATACTGACTATCAGAACTAAATAAACCTGTTACCATATCTCCTGTAGAAGAAGTAAGTGTTACAAGCATTCTTTGAAAAACGGCTAGGAGTGCAGATATAAAACCTGCTTTAATAGTAAGCTTATAAAATTTATCTAGAGAAAGTCTGTCATACATTGCTTTAGAAGCAACTAAGAAGGAGAATATAAAGATAAATCCTCTTTGTGAGTATATAGCAGATACTATGTTGTTTCCATTTATAGAAATTGAAATAATAGCCAAAAAGATAAATAAAAAATAGGCAATAGAGAACCAAATGGAACTCTTCATTGGTCTTTTAATTAAAACTATTGCAGAAACAATTCCGCATAAAAGTAAAATTAATTGTGGTAACCAATTTAATATAGTTGGCAATTTAAAAAAGTACCTATCTATATATTCAATAGGAATAAATGTAATTACAAATGGAATTAAAAAGAGTAGTTTTTCTCTTTTAATTAATGAAAGAGTAAATGCAATTACAATGATTAAAGCTGAAATTCCCCAAAAAAGATAAATTAACTTTTCCATAATTATGTATATAGCTTATCATTCAATTTTGGATTTTTTTTAAAAAAGTGCTCAAGTATAAAAGCAGTTCTTTTATCCCAAGTATAGTGTTCAAAAAACAATCTTTGGGCATTACGACCTAATTTTTCTCGATTTTCTTGAAGTTCTAAATGTTTAATTTGACTTTCCCAGTCTTTTAAGTTTTCAGGATCAGCCAATAATGCTGTTTCATTATTAGTTATAACCTCTCTCAACACAGGTAAGTCAGAAGCTATAATTGCCTTGCCTCCACCCATGTATTCAAATAATTTTAATGGAGACATCCACTTACTTATATCAAGTGTACCACTTCCAACAATCACATTTGCTTTATATGGAGCCAACATAATATCAAAAGTATCCATATAATTATATATTTGCTCTGGCTTTACAAATCCATGAAAACACACATTATCAAGCGTATTTTCTTCTTTTAATTTATTGATTTGCTCCTCTGTACCTCCTACTATATGAAAATCGTATTTGGGTAATAGTTTAGCAAGCTCAATAATAATTTCAGAACCTTTACCGGGATAAAGACTTCCAATATATCCTAATTTTAATTTTGTGCCTTTAGAGTTATAATTAGAGTTTTCTATCATTTCACTTGGTATCTGGTTACCATCAGCACCATCATGAGCAATTAAGGTTTTATCTCTAATTAAGTCTCCATACAACCGTATATATTCTTCTTTAAGTGCTCCGGAGATAGTAACTACACCTTTAAAGTACTTACTGCCGAAAATATATCTGAGTACCTCTTTTCTTAATTTTGTTGCAGGTGGAGCATGTGCCTCAAATATTATTGAAAAGTTTTTGGGGTTAAGCAAGCATATAGTTCCTGTAGAAAATATGTCTCTACTATATAAAATCCCTTTAGCTTTCATCCTTTTTAGCTTTCGGAATACTAATAATGCATATATAATTCTATTGAGAAATTTAATACCTGGAAGTTTTATGGCTTTTACTTGAAATGACTTTTTTACTCCATAATATTTATGAAGGTCTTCTTTATGATTTTTTAAAATACAAAACAATATAACTTCTTTACAATGCATAGAAAATGCTTGACACATTTTCATTACTTGTATACTATTTGCCTTTTGCGACGGAATAGGAGAACAACTAAGATAGTAAAGGTTTTTCATCATTATTGAGTGTATAGTTTCTTATTTAATGCATATGGTAGCATGAGTAATGGCGATATAAAAGCTGTTTGATTCATCTTCATCCAGCTATTATCATAATATATTTGTTTGTTTTTGCTGGTATCATTTTTCATTCGATTCCCATAAATATCATGCATTTCAGCTTGGTGTATTTCAGAATAATCATTGGGGATATCTAAAAATGAACTTATCTTTTTTAAGGTTTTAGCTTTTTGTAAAACTAAATCTTCGTAGCTAATAACAGTAAAAGGAATCCCAGCACTTTTTAAGTAATTTAACTTTCTTCTATTACGATAATACCACTTATAAGCATTATATACTACGCCATAGTTATTCCTGCTTTTCCGTTTATTGTTTTTTTCTCTTGATATTACCCAACTTCTAAAGTCTCTTACAAGAAAAATCACATTAACCTCTATGTCTTTTAGAGATTTATTAGCGTAGTATTTTTTAAAACTTATAAGGTTTTTAGAACTGTCTATGAGTATTTTAGAAGGAAATTTTTCTTGAAATTGTAAAAGTATATTTTGAAAAGCCTGTATGTCATCATCACTATTTTTGAGCTCATTAAGTAAACCTCCCCATACTTTGCAGTTCTCTACACTATCTCCGCATGAACATTGGGGAATACTTTCTTTATTTCTATTTTTTAGTAATAGACTTACCTCTCCCATTCCAACTATTTGCTCATGGCTAGACAGAAGCATTTGCAAAAACGTTGAACCGCTATGCCCAATTCCCATAATATATACAATCTTTTGCTTCATATTTTACTTAATGATTCTTCAAGTTTGTTTACTGCTTTGATTATATCAAAATTATGAAATCCATGATTTCTACATTTTTCAGAAAGCATTTGCCATTGGGAAGCATCGTTGCATATTTCATTTATTTTATTTGCAAGTATGTCGATATCTCCATTTACAATGCCGAGTTGATTGCTCACAATCATATTATCAGGATCAACTTGGTAAGAAAACACTGGTACACCTCTTAACCAAGCTTCAATAAAAGTATTAGAAAAACCTTCATACTCACTTGTATTTACTAACAGCATCGATTCTGTTAATAACTCATGTACCTCAGTTGCTTTTTTTTCTCCTAAAATTTCTACATTAGTTAAATTGGCACTTCCTAATAAAGTTTGTATATCGTTATTATCATATTTACCAACCATTTTAAACTCTATATCAGTATCTTGTAAAGCTGAAGCAATTTCTATAAATCTATCAGGCCTTTTAAATGGTCTCATTCTTCCTATCCACAACACTTGCTTTTTTCTTTTTATGCCATTAGCCTTTATACCTGTTAAAGGGTGAGCATTATAGATAATAGTACCTATTAAATTTAAGTTTTCTTGCAGAAGGTGATATTGACCTTTTGTTTGTAAAAGTATTAGGTTAGAAAGAGTTAATGATTTAAAAAATCTTAGTTTATTAAACCTATTGTAAATCTTTACTGGTAAGATTGCATCTTTTTGTTCATTATCTTTTAATGAAAACTGTGAATCTCTTGAAAATGCCCAAACTACTTTCCCTCCTACTTTCTGCGCAAATTTCACTAAATAGTGGAGGTATGAAATATTAGCTCTTGAGTACCACACATCAGCTTTTATCAACTGCATTATTTTCAATAAACTCAAAGAGTTCATCCATTTTAGATATCCTTTTCTTTTAGGTAAACTATGTAAAATAATACCGTATTCATCTTTTTCATTAATAAGCTTAGAGTGCTCAAATATATAATGTACTTCCCATCCTTTATTAATAAGCTCAGATGCTAAATAAAAACATTGCGTCTCAGCTCCACCTCGGTAGTATTTATAGTAATGGGGTAATATGAATGCTATCTTTTTACTCAAAATATTATCATTTTAATAGATACTTTTCTTTTGGTAGAAAATTCTTATACTCATAATAATCTATACCAAATGCATCTAATATTTCAAATGCTTTTTTATGTTGAGCATCATCAATTTTCTGCTCCCATTTTTCTACTAGCCATTTTTTGTTTTTATGTATTTGATCTGGGTCTAGTAGAATTTTCTTAGACTCTTCAGAGGATTTTACTGTAGATCCGGATGCTGTATTTAACCTATCTCTTATTTTTTCTGGCTTTTTAAAATGAAATTTATTAAGTAAACTATCAATTACAATTTCAGGTTGAAGTACAGTTTGCTCGTATGAGACTGTTAGCCATGCATCATTCTGGGTTCTTAGAGGTAATACATTTTGAAAACACCAATCTAAGATTGATTTTTCAAAAGGGGTTCCATCTTTTATAATACTTTCTGCATATTGCTTTTCTTCTTTATTAAAATACTCTATGAAAGCAGAATTTATAAATGAATCTAACCTTGGGCATATTTCTCTAGATAATGCAACAGGAATAGGATGCCTTAATAGAAAAATAATTTCTCCATTAAAGTTTTCCTTAAACCAATTAAAATCACTTTCTCCTGCAAATAGTATTTTAAATATTATTCGTGATGTAATTGGTTTCCATAGTGGAGAGAAAGGCACAGGCCTTTTTAATCTAATATCCTTATATGTTCCATCGATAAAACTATTAAGGTACGCAGCTATTTTATTAGATTTTGTTGGATCAAGAATGTCTTCCCAAGTATTTAATCCTAAATTTTCTCTTACATAGTCTTTCCTAATATTAAAAGGTTCTTTCACCATTTTAAACTGCGGCTGAGTACTTATTAACTCTGTAAGCCAAGTTGAACCACTACGAGGTGTGGAAAAAAGAAAAATATTTTTTTCTCCATTTGGAATATGGAATGAACTATACAATTTAATCCAATTACTAATCTGTTTTCGTTTCAGTTCCATGCTTAATTCAGTTTATTTATTCCAACTATCTAAAGTTTTTCCTATCATACCCTCTAATTTTTTGTTACTTTCATAATAAACTTCTTCTGTAAGCCACTTTTTTGTTTCATATTTCATTTGAGGTAGCTTAACACTATTAACATCTTCTATTTTTTGAGAAATTTGATACAACTTTGCCTTTCTTAAGCCTCTTGAGAGATAATTGAGAATTATACTTTTACCTAATAACTTTTTTGAAGAGGCAGAATTAATTTTATTATTCATTAAAGGCGCTTTAAACTCAGCATCAACCTCTAGAAAGTTGTATATAGACTTCAAAAAAAGTTCTGGATCATTTTTTAGATCATCATATAGTAATATCAGTATATTTTCTTTTGAAAATAACTTGAGATACTTTTCTATATGAGTGAAGTAAAGGCCTTCTTGAATAAATTCTTCTTTAGAATTTATTTTTTCTTCAAAAGATAAATTTTTGTTTTCAGCAAATTTACTTTTTGCATTCCAATATCTTGAATAAAGTCTTTCTGTAGGATTACGTAGGCACATAATCAATTTTATATCTCCTAAAGTCCGATATATCTTTTCAGCAATTTGGTCTCGATGTAAATAAGACGGTGTGATTTCTCCAATAGCCTTTTCATTACTTACCCCATCAAAATTAGACATGTAATAATCGACCCCTTTCTCATAATTATTATCGAAAAAGTGCACTTCTTTTTTTGGTGGCAAATAAATCTCAGGGTGACATCTGATATTCTTATCAATCCATGTCGTACCAGCTCTTGGAGCACCTATAATCAAAAAATTAGGCTTCTTTTGATTTTCTAACATCGATTAAGTTGATTTAATTTTTTTAATACTTTTAACCATAATTTTATATTGCTTTATTTCAGTAGTTACCTGTTTTATAAACTTTCTTTTTGAATAAAAGCTTAATAAACCAAATAATGCTGAAGACAAACAAGAACTAACAATAAATGATATAATACCTTCTGGTACAATCAATCTTGAAACTACAAAAAATGTAATGGCAAAAATTATTACTGATATTACATTTAATAAAAAACTGTAGTCTAAATTAATTTTATGGAAAAAATTAAGCAATATGATGATTAAGAAATAGCTAACACAAGTAGCACTTGCCGCTCCTATTAGTCCATATATTGGTATTAAAAAATAATTTAGTATTACATTTAACAACATACCAGCAAATTGGAAAAACAATTCTTGCTTAGTTGTATTCTTTAACCTTACCACAAGATAATAAAATACCTTAACACCAGAAAAAACAGCTGCTAGGCCTAAAAAAAATACTAATAGTTTAAGGTTTTCAATTTCAATGGTCTTACCAACAAATAAATCTAGAATAGCTTCAAAATAAAATATCAAATAACTAAGTAAACCTATTGAAACAACTAAAAATATAAATAGACTAGACTTAATCATAGATAGTGATTCTTCTTTATAATTTTGATCCCATATTTTAGGCAGGTAGCTCATTATTTGTTTTCTAATAGGCACACTAATAAATGTGATTATATCAACTATCCTATGTACAATGTTATATGCTCCTAGCATTTCAACTCCTAGAAAATAACTAATAAAATATCTATCAGCTTTACTCAATAGTCCACCTTCTATATTGCTTATAGCCAATGGGTATGAAAACTGAAAATATTGCTTTAATATCTTTAATGAAGGAGAAACAATGGAGAAGTCTTTAGCCAGATGTAAAAAGAAAATCATGGCTATTAACAAATCTAAGAGAGAATAATAAAGTATTCCGTAAAATATATCTTGTTCCCATGCAGATCCTATAACAAAACCGAGATATGGAATAAATGCATAGCTAAACTCTAATACAGAATATAATTTAAACTTTTTATTTCCTAACAAGAACTTATTTACATTGGTATAACAAGTATTTGAAAATACCATAATACTTGAAACTTGTAAACTTAATAGGTGCTTACCTTCTAAAAACCAATCATTCAAATATGGTGATAAGAAGAATAATATAGATGTTCCAATAAACCCAAGCATCATAGAGGGTATTAGAATAGAATAAAAATGTAAGCTTAAAGTATATTTATCTGTACTAGGAATTTTTGATGCATATCTTTGAAAACCCATACCTAGACCTAAGGCACAAAAGGGTATCAGTATTTTTACGTTTGCATAAATCTGTACAAATGCACCATAGTTTGCTAAACCAACAGCAGCAATTATGATTGGTATAAAAAGAATACCTTTTATTTTTGTTAAAAAACCACCTACAGATATGAATAGGGTATCAGTTATTAATTTCTTCATAAACTATTGTAGTACAACTTAATATTAAGCTTTTTTTTAATAAAAAGTGAGAGTTTGTACTGTGTTATGGTTAATAGTTATAAATGCTTGGATTTATCAATAAAAACTGTTAAACCTCTTGTTTCGGTTTAGCCTTAAGTAGATTAATACCTACTTTTTTATCATCTGAATAATATCCATAGCCATAACCATAGCCATAAGCAGATTTCGACTTTTTAACATCATTCAGTACTAAAGAGAGGTTGCTTATTTTTTTTGATTGATATATTTTTTCAATATCTTCAATAAATTTAATTCTAGAGTAATCCTGTCTTACAACATATATATTAATGTCTGTAAATTTTTTAATAATGAAGTAATCAGCAACAAGACCTAATGGAGGTGCATCAATTATTATATAATCGTATATCTGCTTTAATTCTTCAATTAATCTAGCAAAATTGTGTGATTCTAATAATTCCGCTGGATTAGGAGGCATAGGCCCACTCGTAATTACATCTAAACATTCTATCTGACTTTTTTTGATAATACCATCCAAGCCAGTTTTATTTATTAAGTAACTACTCAATCCAAGTTTATCATCAGTATTGCCATTTCCATTACCGTTTTTATACCTAAATTTTTCGAAATACTCTCCAAGTTTAGGTTTTCGTAAATCAGCACCTATAATTACAGTTTTCTTACCAGAAGTAGCTAAGATAAGACCTAAATTAAAAGAGCAAAATGTTTTACCTTCTCCACTTATTGTAGATGTAAAACCTATTACCTTATTATCTATATCAGTTCCTAAAAACTGCAAATTAACCCTAAGCCCACGAAAAGACTCTGCTAAACCTGATTGGGGCGAATTAAGTATATTCACATCCTCATTACTATTTCTTACAATAGAGCCTAATAATGGAATAGAAGATAATCTATCTAGTTGGTCTGTATCTTTAATTTTATCATCAAAAAAGTCTTTTATAATAATAATTGATACAGGAACTACAAAACTCAAAAATACTGCAATTAGATAAATAGGTAATTTTTTAGGGGATATTGGCTCATTCCCTATCATTCTAGCAGCATCTAAAACTTCATTTTCAGGCATACTAGATGCTTTTGCAATACCTGCTTCAGCTCGTTTTTGCAATAAGTAGTTATATAAATTATCACTAAAATTAAATTTTCGCTGAATATTAACTAAGTCTCTTTCATTCTCAGGTAGTTGATTTAGAACTCCTTTTACTTCTGCTATTCTTTTACCTATATCTTCTAGTGCAATTTTAGAAGAACCTATAATATTCTTAACATTTTCAGTAAGTGTTTTCTTTAAGTTATCTATTTGAAGATTTAAAATAGACAATTCTTTACTTTTCTCACTTGCTGTATAAGATAATGCTATTTTTTGCGAGTTTAACTGTTTTAATTCAACGATAGAAGCATTTAATAAGGGATCTTCAATACCAATTGAAGCTGGTGCAATAATCGAATTAAAATCACTACTCTCAAGGTAATCAAGCAAAAATTGATAATATTGATCTTTTACTTTTAAGTTAGATTGTTCTGTTTCAAGTAGTTGAAGTTGTTCTGCAGCATTGGAAGCTGTAAAGCTTATGTCTATTACATTTTTTTCTTTTCTAAAGCTTTCTAGTTGTGCTTCAGCCCCTTGCAAAGAGTCTGTTATTTGTAAGATTTGATTATCAATAAAATCTATTGTTGTTACAGCTGCTTGATTCTTTTTATCAAGTTGGTTGGCAATATAAACCTTGCCCAACATATTTAAAAAATCAGTTTCTTTCTTTACAATAGGACCTTCTAGTTTTATTTCTAATACTGAAGATTCTGTACTATAAGGTTCTATGGCAAGAGCACTTCTGTAACTTTCTGTTATATCTTCAACATCTTTAATCTTAAAGCTATATTCTAATTCATTTTTTGAAAAACCTTCTTTAAAAAACTCACTATGGTTAATAGTAAATTTAAAATACTCTGTAGAACATATTTGCCCTATATGAACAGTATCCTTAAATGTAAATTCTTCGACAAAAGTTTTTTCTCCAGTGTATGGTATGTTAACAAAGAAATCGGTCTCATCAAAAGAGACCTCATATATATTATCCGCGACAAAGTTTATATCAAAAGGTTTATTAAATACCTGATAGTGAGAGGAGTCATAAGTTACTTTATACGGACTTGATTTATATTTTTCTATATCTCTAAAGACGCCTTTCTCATAATAAGCAATATTGATATCAAGAAAGTCTACAACTTTATTTACTAATTTATATGACTTTAAAATAGCAATTTCATTCTCAATGTTTTTTTGGTTTCCGAAAAGACTCATATCCCCAAAAAACTCTTCTGTATTCATAGTAGAACTACTCTCATCGTCTATTATAATTGTGGAGGTTACTTTATAAATAGGTGTAGTAACTTTTAAATATAAAAAAGCTAACCCTAAAAATATTGGAAACGCAATCACAAAATAATACCAATGAGATACAATATTACTGAGTAACGATTTAATATCTATAGGTTGCTCCTCCTGATTATTATCAATATGATAGGCTATTTTCTTTTCCACATTATTTATTATTAATTGTCACAATTAAATTGACGGTAGTAATTACAACTGAAATAACAGAAAGCGCAACACCTACTACTCTAGTATTAACATTTGAAGCTTTTGCTTTTAATGGCTCTATATATAGTACATCATTTGGCATTAGAAAATAATATTCAGATGATATGAGATCAGGCTTTGTAATATCAATATAAGTAGATATTGTTTTTTCTTTAGTTTCTCTAATTAATTTAATGTTTTTCCTATTTCCAAAATCTGTTAAATCACCTGCCTGACTTAATGCTTGCAATAATGTTACTTTGCCTTCATAAATGTACTGCATACCAGGCCTGTTTACTTCGCCCAAAACAGATACACGAAAATTTGTTAGTTTTACTGAAACTGATGGAAATTTAAGATACTCTTCCAATTTTAGATCAATTAAATCTTTAATTTCATCTACAGTAAGATCTACTACTTTTATATCACCTATTAAAGGTAATCTAATATTTCCTGCCTGATTAACCATATATCCAGAAAGATATAACAAAGCATTATCAACACCTCCAGGACGGGAGCCTAATGCACCAGAACTATTAAACTCTCCAGTTGTAGATTGCTCAAAAGAATTAAGTTTAATTGAAAGGTTATCGAAAGGTCTTACTTTATAATTGTTTGTGGAATAGCTATCAAAAGTTTTGTCTCTTACTTTATCTTGCATATAAACTAGGCTATCATACTTAACGCAAGATCCAAGTAATAGAAATAAACAAATGTATAAAAGGTAAAGTAGCTTCATTATTAGTTTCAGTTTTAAAATATCTGTTTTAAACTATAATTTGTCAAGCAGCGAGAAAAAATCTATTTAGGTTAACAAATATATAGTACAAGCAAACTTATCATATTATAGATAGCATATATCAATGATATATAATTTTTAATTATTAAATAAAACCGTTAACAAATATTTGTTTATTTAATATAATAAATAATTATTATTCTAATAACTTAGAATTGAATCATTTTTAAGCACTTTTCCAATAACAAGCCTGATAATTTTAATTATGTCAGGAAAAAATAAACTTTTAAGCAATGTCTAAATTTGTAATTATATGTACTAAAGGTACCATTCCAGAAGTACATAAAAAAAAAATAGCTCTTATAGAAAAGCTAATATTACCTAATAACCTTTCTCCAAATCCTTCACAACATATAGGTGATCACTCATTAAGTATAAGTATTATCAACCCTAATAATACTTTAAAAGTTAATGATAAAGCTGTTTGCTTAGGTCAAATGATTAAACCTAAACATGATTGGCAAAAACCATTAGGAGATATTCCCACAGACGGTAATTTTACTATACTTCGATTTGATAAAGATTTATTAGAAATTGTAGGAGATCGTGTGGGTTATAGAACTATATGGTATTATTGCAATGATAACATATTTATTGCATCTAGTTCTCAAAGAGCAATAATTGCATACTTAGAAAAATTTACACCTAATGACCAGGTTTATAAATGGATGTTGTCATCAGGTACGATTGGGCCTGATTTATCTTGGGATAAAAACATAACAAAATGTAAACCTGATTCTACTATTACCTTAGATAGAAAAAAATGGAAGATTTCTATACACACCCAACCTTTTAATATAACACCATCTACATTTAACATTGAAAGTGCTCAACAAAAATTTTATAACATTCTATCTAACATCTTCCAAAACATCCAATTAAACAACAACTCATGGTCTTTGCCTCTTTCTGGAGGATATGACAGTAGAGCATTATTATATTTTCTTAAAAAAGAATCTGATTCAAGTATCAATACAATTACATGGGGCACAAAAGACTCAATTAATAATTTGAAAAGCGATGCTTATATAGCCAAACAAGTAGCTAAACATTTTCATGCTAAAAATCAATTTCTTGAAATAAATACTGAAGCTGAATATACACATTCTGTACTACAAAGATTTTTAGTTGCCTCAGAGGGTAGAATTGATAAAATTTCAGGTTATGTTGATGGTATGAACCTTTGGAATAAATTGTTTCAATCAGGTGTTAATGGAATTATTAGAGGAGATCAAGCATTAGGTTGCCATACTGTTAAATCTAAAAATGAGGTTTACCATGATGCTGGCCTTACAACTTTTGAGAAGTTTGCGAATACAAGGAAAATTGATAATCTTCTAGGCGATTATCAACAAATAGTACCAAATTATTTAGAGCAGCAAAGCACAGAATCTCTCCAATCTTGGTGCGAACGACTCTATCAGACATATAGGATACCAACTGTTATCTCAGCGCTTAATGAAATTAAGCTCAACTTTGTTGAAGTAATAAGTCCTTACTTTTCAAAAAGCATTCTAGATTTTATTAGACAACTACCTGATGAACATAGATCTAACAAAAAACTATTTATCTCAATTATAAATCAACTCAATATAGATATCCCACTTGCCTCTGAAAATTCACATCTTAACAAGAAAGTTTGGTTAAGAAAGCCAAAAGTACTTAATGAAATTACTGAATATCTATTTTACAGTCACTCAGCAAATCATATATTCCCAAAAGAATATTTAAACTATGTAGTTGAAAATATTGAGGAAAAACAACCTAGCACTTTTCAAAAAAGTATGAGGAAAATTAAAAATGAAATGCTTAAAACAGGTAAGCCAATTGATATCAATAATATACTTTTTAGAAGCTATATTATAGCTAAAATGAATGATTTAATAAAGGAAGATTTGAAGCAAATGAAAAATTTATCTATTAAAAGTGAATTTAGCAAAACACTTTAATAGATTAAAAATAGCATTGTATTACTTAATTTATAGGTTAAGTTGATTTACATCTATTAATATAAAGCGGTCTTCTTTATTAGTTTCTGAAGCAATTCTATATAAATAACTATTATCAAAAGTAGATTTAGTATTTAACTGGTTTACTATAACTTGAAAAGGAGCAAAAAGAGGTTTTTTACTTCTGTTAGAAAATACTTTTGACTCTCTATCAATAATAATGTATGAAATGTTATACCTAGTGATAATTTGCTTTATATCACTTTTATTATCTTCTGCATACAAACGAATTAAATCATGCATTTTTTGCATTTGGTCTTCTCTGTAATTTTTATAGTAAACACCATGACAAGATTCTTCACTCACTAATACAGACCTTTTAGCAAAAAAGGGTAAGAGGTTTGCTACATCAGGAGGAGCTGCGATTAGAGATTTTTTTTCTGTATTTTCTACTAGTTCATATGCTTTAGCAAACTCACTATAATTATTTAGTCCTCTGAAATTATTATTAAAAATACCAGCTAATAAAAGTAGCATATAAAATGAGCCAATTAAATATTTTACTTTATCTATATTAAAATACTTTTCGTAAAGCAGTAAGCATATTAAAGTAAAAAGAATTGGAAATGTTTTCTCGAGATATCTGGTAGGCATATATAATTTAAAAGGGATCAACCTTGCTAAAAAAAACAAGATAACGCCTGATAAGAATATTGATAAAAGAAAAATATGTATATTTTCAATATCCCGATTTTTTAATGTTAAGTAACATAATGTTAGCACAGGAATAATACTTAAAATAAAGATTAACCACGTATTCAATATTTTAAATAAATCTGGAACTTGTAAAAAAGCAGACATTGACTTAGCCATTTCTGCTCCCATTAATTTTAGAGAAATAGTTTTAAATTGAGGTTTTAAAGGTATTCTACCTTTATTGCTCATAATAGGATTTTCCAGAATATCTTTTTTTTCAATCACCTTACCAACATAGGGAGAAGTATTAAACTTATCAGATTTTACTTGTAGTAAATAGACTGCAAAAAGCACACTCAGGGTGATTACACTTACTTTTTTAGTATAATAAAGATACTTATTATTAATAATGGCCTTAAACAGGTATACCAACATAATTGTACCTGTACTTATTAAAAATGAGACTGGATACAAAAAAGCAGATATAAACAATACTATACTTATATATATTTGATCAAATTTTTTATCAAGAAAGTAAAACGGTAAAATTATAATAAGGAATGAAAAAGACCGTGCAAAACCTCCAACTACATCTGGCAAACTTAAAGAAACAATAATTATCAGATAGGCAATTAAAAAACTTTGCTTAAAAAACTTTTTGCATATCTCTATTAAAATAAATGCTGTGATTATGAAAATCAGATACTCTACAATTAGAATAGCATATTTCATATCTATTACTTTAAGTAATAAGTTATAAAATACTACATATGCTTTAGGTTGAATAATTTCAGCAAAAGAGGCAATGATATCTGGTTCATGAAAATAGTCATTATCAAATTTAAACATCCAAAAATGATGTTGACTAGCATCATTAGAAACTACAAAGTCATTAAAAATTACTCTTATTCTACTAAGAATAAATGCTGCAGTTGAAAGTAGTAATAATTTTGCCTTATACATAGGCATAAAACATTTTTAATAGAGTCAATACAGATTTAGTCAATATATGCTTTTTCAGATTCTTGAGGTATATGTTGGGTAGTAATTTTTTTACTCTTATACCTATTTAAAAGTCCATACTTTATGATACAATAGATAGCTCTAACTCCATCTTTCCATCCTATTTTTTTCCCTTCAGCATAAGTTCTTCCATAATAAGATATACCTACTTCATAAATTCTAATATTGGGAATGCGGGCTATTTTTGCGGTAACTTCAGGTTCAAATCCGAATCGTTTCTCATTAAGAGGAGTTTGCTGAATAATTGATGTTCGAAACAATTTATAGCAAGTTTCCATATCTGTTAAATTCAGATTTGTAAACATATTAGATAAAAATGTTAAAAACTTATTACCTATTGAATGCCAAAAAAATAAAATTCTATGTGGTTTTCCACCCATAAAACGAGATCCATATACTACATCGGCAAAACCATTGACTACTGGTTTTAATATAATATTATATTCATCAGGATCGTACTCAAGATCAGCATCTTGTATTATTAAAAACTCACCGGAGGCTGCTTTTATTCCAGTATGTAGTGCAGCACCTTTTCCTTGATTAATTTCATGTTTATAATAATTAATATCAATTTCAGGATGATCAAACTGATAAGCCAAAATCGCATCTTCTGTATTATCAGATGAGCAATCATTCACAATGATCACCTCTTTCTGAATATTTCCAATAAGTTGTACATCTCTTACTTTATCAAGAATTAGATGTATTGTTCTTGCTTCATTATAAGCTGGTATAATAATAGAAAGTTTACTTATTTGCATAATACTACTTTTTGAAGACAAGGAATTTTTTTGCGAAGAAGTTTATAATCGCCACAAGAGCAATTGATGATACTTTACTGATTTTCTCATTAAAACCCAGTCCATCTACAAAGCTCCACATTAGAAGTTGATTTAATAAAATTATAACTACAGAAAGCATTATAAATACAACTAATTCAACTTCTTTAGAATGCCTTCCTGACTCAAAAACCCACTTCTGGGATATAATATAATTTACAAGTATTGCTATACTTATAGCAATAAGGTTGGAAAGTAAATAATGAATTGATAATAGTCCTGTGAATAGAATAAATAGTCCTAATTCAATAACAGCTCCAGTTCCACCAGCTATAATAAATTTAATTACCTGACCATATTTTCCATACAATAAATTTATTAGATCATAAATGCCCAGATACTTAAGCAACTCGATATACTTTGAATTAATAGAATTTAATAGTTTCAGCATTATCTTATAGATTAATTAAGAATATTAATAGTAGTTATGGTTAAACTAGACCGATAATTTGCTTAATAAGCATTTTTTTCACCCTCAAAAAGATTGATCACAGTCATTAGAACAATCTTTAAATCAAGCCACAAACTCCAGTTCTCTAAATACCATGTATCATACTCTATTCTTTTTTCCATAAGCTCCGTTGCTTTTGTATTACCTCTATAACCATTTACTTGAGCCCAACCAGTTATACCAGGTTTTACAAAATGCCTTACCATATATCTATTAATCAATTTAGAATACTGCTCTGTATGCAATAACATATGTGGTCTAGGGCCTACTACTGACATTTCACCTCTTAATACATTAAAAAACTGAGGCAATTCATCAAGATTAGTTTTTCGCATGAATTTCCCTATTCTGGTAACTCTTTTATCATGCTTTGTTGCCTGAATCTTGTCAGAATCCCGATTCATTTTCATCGTTCTGAATTTATAACAATAAAAACACTTGTTACTTTTTCCTGAACGAAGTTGTTTAAAAAAAACAGGACCTTTTGACGAAGCTCTTACCAGAATTGCTAATACAGGAAATAGAAAAGGAAAAATAAATGAAATTACCAAAACTGAAAATACAATATCAAATGTTCGTTTTACAGCTCTGTTTATTAAATCTTCAAGGGGTTCGTGTCTAGGCGTTATTATAGGGACATTATTGTAGAAACTTATATCAAAATTAATATTCGTAAGTCCTCCAAAATCCGGAATAATTTTAAACCGAATTAAATTATTATCAGCAAATGATATAATATCTGCAATAGAATCATAACCATTTGCCGGTATAGCACAATAAACTTCGTTTACCTTATTTAAACTACAATAATGGTAAAAGTCTGAAAGATTACCTTTATATTCATCTAATGCTGTATGTTCTTCATTTTCTTGAAATGAAAAAAAACCTTTAAAATTTAAACCTAATGCAGGATTAGATTGCACATAATTATAAAACTCTTGGCTTGTTTTATTTAAACCTATTATAACTATGTTCTTGTAGTTATAACCTAGCTTCCTATATTCTTTTAATGCATATAAAAATGAAATGCGTACAATCGGGAGTAGAACTGCTAATATTGTATAATTAAGCGCGATATAATAATCTTGAAAATTAAAATGATTAAAAAACTGAATTAAAGTGCTTATTAACAAAAAGTGTATAAAAACGATTAATACAGTACTTTTAAAAACAGCTGAAAGAGAAATATCTCTACCAATTTTATATCGTTTTAATGCAAAAGTAAGAAATACCCAAAAGGCATTGTATATACTAGCAAACCCAATACTTTTTAAAGAGAAAGTTATTACATCCTCTTGTTTCAAATATGCGACAAACAAAAAGCATACATTGACTAGTATTAGCTCTAAGAATAAAAAAGAAAAGTTTAAGTACTTTCCATATCTTGCTTTCTTATCATTTTCTAAAACAGAACGATTAGATAAAAATGGTGGTGATTGCGAGAAATATTGTAAATAAGCCATCAGCTAAATCTTCTATTATCTGTTGATCAATGTTAGTTTAATGTGTAATAGTAAGATTGGAGTCGAATTATATAAAGTTATCACTTTATTTTGTTATGCAATAATGAATTTTGGTAAATTCATATTTGTTAACACAGACTGTTGGCTAACAACTAGTTATAGATTAAAATAGCAAATAAGATTTATTATTCAAAGCAGGCCTGTAATATATGAATAATACAGGCCTGTTCTTAAAGGTTTTGAGGGATATTTTGAATTATTCTAAATTCCCTTTAGCTACAAAGTAAGGATTTAACAAGTTTGCTTTGTTATATACTACAGATTCTTCTTTACCGAATTGCTTAACAGTTCCTCCTGCTTCTTCAACTACAATGTGGGCTGCAGCTGTATCCCACTCCATGGTTGGGGCAATACGAGGGTAAATATGTGCTTTCCCTTCTGCAAGTAACATAAACTTAAGCGAACTACCCATACTCACTATTTCTGGATTGTTGTACTTCGCTATAAAGTCTTGAGTTTCTTCATTCATATGCGAACGAGAACCTATAATTTTTAGATTTTCATCGCTATCTGTAAAGGTTGCACAATTTAAAGCTGTAGCCTCTCCACCATTTTCGTTGGTGAATGCTCCTTTTCCTTTTAGTGCCCAATACATTTTGCCAGTTACTGGAACATAAACTACTCCTAAGATCGATGTATTTTTATGGATCAGTGCGATATTCACTGTAAATTCTCCGTTCCTTTTAATAAACTCTTTGGTTCCATCTAAAGGGTCTACCATCCAGAAGTATTCCCAGTCTTTTCTGTCCTCATAAGAGATATTTTTTCCTTCTTCACTCAATACAGGTAATTCTGATTGATCTAGAACAGCAACAATGGCATTGTGAGATTCTTTATCTGCTTTTGTTAGAGGAGATTTATCTGCTTTTATCTCTTCACCAAATGAATCTGAATTGTAAACTTCAAGAATTTTTTCTCCGGCTTCTACAGCCACTTTTTTAGCTTTTTCAAGCCACTCCTCAAAAAATTGATCTGTCATCAGGCAATTATTAAAAATAACAAAAGGGCAGCTCTCGCTGCCCTTACAAAAAATTATATGATCATTCCAGCAGCTACTGTTTCGTTAGTAGATTCATCTACCAAAATAATACTTCCTGTATTTCTATTACGACGGTAACTATCTGTAAACAGAGGTTTAGTAGTTCTTATCTTCACTCTGCATATATCATTCATATTGATATCCTTATCGTCTTCCATTCTATGTAAAGTATTAATATCTACTTTATACAAAATGTCTTTAATCATTGCTCTGGCTTCATTAGAAGTATGTTGGATGTAATACTTCGCTCTTGGTACCGGAGGCTTAGGATTTAACCAACAAAGCATTACTTCTAAGTCTTGAGAGCTTTCTGGTTGATTGTTTGGCCTTACAATCATATCTCCTCTACTTATATCTATTTCATCTTCTAATGTCATCGTTACTGACATTGGCGCATAAGCCAAGTCAATTTCTCCATTAAATGTATCTATAGATTTAATTTTTGAAGAGAATCCTGAAGGTAATACAGTTACATCATCTCCCTTTTTAAATACTCCACCTGCAATTCTTCCTGCATATCCACGGTAATCGTGGTATTCGTCAGAGTGAGGGCGAACAACATATTGCACAGGGAAACGACAATCTACATGATTATGGTCGCTACCGATGTGGATAGTCTCAAGCATATATAATAAGGTAGAACCTTCATACCAATCCATATTAGCTGATTTGTCTACCACATTGTCGCCCTTAAGTGCACTAACAGGCACAAAATGTACATCGTTTACTTCTAATTTAGCAGCAAACTTTCTAAACTCAGAAACAATGTTTTCATAAACTTCTTGATCGTAGTCTACTAAATCCATTTTATTTACACATAGTACAATGTGTGGGATTTTAAGTAGAGAAGCGATAAATGAATGTCTACATGTTTGCTCCAAAATGCCTTTACGAGCATCTACTAGAATTAAAGCCATATTAGCAGTTGAGGCTCCAGTAACCATATTTCTGGTATACTGAATGTGCCCTGGAGTATCTGCTATAATAAATTTTCTCTTTGGAGTAGCAAAGTAACGGTAAGCTACATCAATTGTAATACCCTGCTCTCTTTCAGCTTTTAGTCCATCAGTAAGTAATGATAAATCTACATGCTCCAGACCTTTGCTTTGACTTGATTTCTCAACAGCTTCAAGTTGATCTTCAAAAATTGATTTTGAATCATATAGTAAACGGCCTATAAGTGTACTCTTCCCGTCGTCTACGCTTCCGGCAGTAGTGAAGCGGAGAATTTCCATGTTTGAATGATCTATTGCCATAATTTCTATTTTAATATAAGCAGGGATTATTCGTCCCTAAGTTTTTTGTCTTCTTTTAATAATTTTTTATCAATTGATTTAACTCTACGCTGAATTTTCTTAATGTCTTCTTCAGCAGGAAGTTCCTCAGGTTTAATTCCTCTCTTCTCAAGCAGACTACGCACATCTTTGTTGTTTTTAACATGCTCTTTGCTAATCTGATCTTCCCCATACATATTTTGAGATTCCACATTAAAATTGGTAATCTCAGCCGCAAAGTCTTTTGCTTTTATGGTAATAGTAGGTAGAAAATCTGCCAAAGGTCTGTTTTTCGGCACACCCATTTTTTCTTTCATTTGTTTGGTAGAGTTACCACCAAACAACACACTGTCGCCTTTGCTTCTTATTCTGCCAAAACCAATTTGGTCAACACCTCTTTCATAAATGTTTTTAGAAAGCTTATTTTCGGTGTCAATCAGTTTTTCTCTCGCTCTTATACGATCATCTAGCTTGAGTCTGTCTTCTAACAACTCTTGCTTTCTGGTTTTTAAGGCAAAATAACTTTGCGCAAAAGCAATAGGTTCTTTTTTAGGATCGCCGTTTTGAGCTATTATATAACAGGCATATCGTGTAAGCATAAAATCTCTCACTATCCTATTAGCTCCTAAGCCAATCTCTACCATTTTGTTGAGCTCAACAAAATGGTCTTTAACCTCCTCACCTGAGTTAGCACAAGTTTCCATTGCCCTTTCAATTACTTTAGTAAAATTACGCCATTCGGTATAACCCAAAAGTTTTTGCAGATCACGCGCCATCCATACTTCTATATCTTCATATAAAGTAATGATCTCTTCAAACCTTTTTCGTAATTCGTCTATTTTATCTACTTTCATCTATATAGGGCAAAGTTTTTAATATTTAGAAATAACCTTGTTTCTTTCTATCTTCCATAGCAGTTTCCGAACGTTTGTCATCTGCTCTAGTACCTCTTTCTGTTTCTCTTGCTGCTGATACTTCATCTATAATATCATCCATAGTTGATGCATTTGACAAAACAGCTCCAGTACATGTCATATCACCAATTGTTCTGAATCTCACCTGCATTTCTACTGGTTTTTCAGTAGGTTTTAAGTTAAGGTGTTCGCAATCAGCTAAAAGAGAACCATCTCTTTCTATTACTTGTCTTTTATGCGTAAAGTAGATAGAAGGGATTTCAATTTTTTCAGCTTTGATATATTGCCAAATATCCATCTCAGTCCAGTTACTGATAGGGAATACTCTAAAATGCTCGCCCATGTTTTTCTTACCATTAAACAGGTTCCATAGTTCTGGACGCTGGTTTTTAGGATCCCACTGGCCAAAATCATCTCTATGAGAGAAGAATCTTTCTTTAGCTCTTGCTTTCTCTTCGTCTCTTCTAGCACCACCCATACAAGCATCGAACTTATGTTCTTCAATTGTATCTAATAATGTTACTGTTTGAAGAGCATTTCTACTAGCATAAAAACCAGTTTCTTCTTTTACTTTCCCTTCGTCAATTGATTGTTGAACAGATCCTACAATAAGGTTAGCCCCTATCTCTTTCATAAGCCTATCTCTAAATTCGATAGTCTCAGGAAAGTTATGACCGGTGTCAATATGAACCAATGGAAATGGAATTTTAGCCGGGTAAAAAGCTTTACGGGCTAAATGGGTTACAACGATGGAATCTTTTCCACCTGAAAAAAGTAATGCAGGACGATCAAATTGAGCTGCAACTTCTCTAATCACATAAATGGACTCCGCTTCGAGCTCCTCAAAATTATTTAAAAAGTAGTTTTCCATAGGAAATTATTAGTTATAATATCTGCTTTGATACAAATTTAAAAAGTTGATCGACTGATTCGTCTAAAGATAATTTATGTGTCTGAACGGTTATTTCTGGGTTTTCTGGTGCTTCAAAAGGAGAATCTATTCCAGTGAATTTTGTAATCTCACCACTTCTTGCTTTTTGGTACAATCCTTTTACATCGCGTTGTTCACAAATTTCTAAAGGACAATCTACAAAAACTTCGATAAATTCACCAGACTCAACCATACTTCTAGCCATAGCTCTATCTTCTTTAAATGGAGAAATAAAAGCTGTAAGTACTACTATTCCAGCATCCACAAATAACTTTGCTACTTCAGATATTCTTCTGATGTTTTCTTGTCTATCATCATCACTAAAAGTAAGTCCTTTGTTTAATCCATTTCTGATATTGTCACCATCTAAGATATAAGTGTTTATACCTTCCTGATGCAACTTGTATTCAAGGGCACTTGCAAGTGTTGATTTTCCTGAACCAGAAAGACCTGTAAACCATAAAATAGTAGGCTTATGCTTCTTTTGAGCAATTCTATCGGCCTTTTTTATTTTATGATCGTGTGGTATTATATGTAACTTCTCACTCATTTTATATAACGTTATATCGCAAAATTATGAAAATAAGACAAACTGCAGAATATATCAGGGTTAAAGGTAACCCAATCTTAAAATAATCACCGAATTTATATCCTCCTGGGCCATATACCATTAAGTTCGTTTGGTAACCAATTGGAGTCATAAAAGCAGCTGAAGCAGCAAAAGCAATTGCTATATAATAAGGCGTTCCATTTAAATTCATTTCTGAACACAAACTATATGCAATCGGAAAAACTATAGATACTGCAGCTGCATTGGTGATGAAAGTTGTTAGCAAGACTGTAAGAAAAAATAAGCCAGTTAGTAAACCTATATTTCCAAATGGGGTTATAAAACTCATTAAGAGATCAGCAACAAGTTTAGCTGCGCCTGTTTCTATCATCGCATTGCCTATCGCCAAAGCACAAACTAAAATTGCAATTAGGTTAAAATCCATTTCTTTACGAATGTCATTTACACCAAACAGTTTTAATACTACTAGTGATGCAAAAAGAATCAATAAACCCATAAATAAGGTAAGGAATCCGGTTAATATGAGTAAAATAACTACTCCCATTATTCCTAGAAAAATTCTACCATTTACATAATTATCAGGTTCTGATTTTTGTATTTGAGAAATTACATATAAGCCCTTTAATGCATCATTTCTCTTATAAAAATCATTCCCTGTAGTAAGTAATAACAAATCCCCTACTTGCAGTTTTATCTCTCCTATTTTGCCTCTTAATCTTTCGCCATTTCTATGTATAGCAACAATGGCAGCATCGTAATAATTACGAAAGTTAGAGTCTTTTACCATTTGGCCTGCTAGAGGCGAATTTACTGGGATAACTACTTCTGTAATTTCTAGATTATTGCCAATAAAATCTCCATTGGGTTTAGGAAGAAGCAGCCCATTGTTACTTTGAACAAGTTCTACAATTTTGTGGGTATCTCCTGCAAATATTAATTTATCATCAACTAGTAACTGTTCTTTTGGAGAAACTGGTGAGATTATTTTACCTGATCGAACGATATCTACCAGATATACACCTTTTAGGTTTCTAAGTTTAGCCTCGCTTACTGTTTTACCTATCAATTCGGATATTTCTGAAATTTTAGTTTCAACAAGATATTCTCTTGCACTCTCTTTAAACAACTCAAGTTTATCTTTGTTTCCGGGCAGTAAATGATAGCCTATAAAAAGAATAAAAATGATACCTACTAAAGTTACTAATAAGCCCAGATAGAGAAAATCTTTATAAGATAACAGTGGAACATTGTTCTGTTCCAAAAAACCTTGTAATACTAAGTTGGTAGAAGTACCAACAACAGTGATCATACCTCCTAGCATTGTAGCATAAGAAAGAGGTATTAATAATTTTGATGGAGGTACATTTTTTCTTTTTCCCCAGTCATATACATAGGGAGTCATCATTGCCACCATAGGTGTGTTGTTAATGAAGGCGGAAACACTTGCTACAAACACCATCATTGTAGCCAAAAATGATCTAGCTGATTTTGCAGCAATAAAAAGTCCGTCAAATATGCTGGATATATTAAAGTTTTTCCGAAGCCCCGCAGAAATGAGCACAAGTAATACAATCGTAATTACTTGTTGGTTGGCAAACCCTGACAAAAATTTGTCTGGTGATAATACTTTTGACACTAATAATACCATCACTCCTATTAAAAATACGACCGATGGCTTTAGTATATCGCTAAAAAGCCCTATAATCAACAACCCCAAAGTTATGAGTACTATTAGTTGATTGGTATCATACATTTAGTCTAAAAATTTGTTTTTTATTGAGTTTAAAAAACAAAGATGACTAATTATTTATTAACCCCGAACAAAAAATTAAGTTTTATAATTAAAGCCTTTTTATAGACTGAGAACAATTAGTAATGTTCTCAGTCTATATGTTTATTTATCTATAAATTAATTTATGTACTTCTTGAATCTTACTACCGAGCCTTAGTTTAACCATATACATACCTTTGCTCATTCCAATAGAATCAAAATTGACATTTATCGTACTAGAACTTATACCAGAACTCTCAAAAACTTTTAGGCCTAACATATTAAAAATTTCTATTTCAAAATTACTCTCTTCTATATTTCCATTCTCCACTGCTATTTCAAATGATCCTTCTGTAGGATTTGGATATATACTAAAAACATAAAAATTAGATGTATTTAAACTCAACTCTTCTGAGGTTAGCCTAGCTGATGAAGTAGAATACTCTAATATTTCAATACCATTTACTACAGGATTCTGAACCCCTGTATTTATAAAATCTATATCTAATATCCCATCG